>NZ_JAJEQM010000011.1 GCF_020687385.1 Hominilimicola fabiformis | reverse complement strand
AACACCGTCAAATGGGTCATAATCAACGAACCAAGACCTAAAGATAGCTTGAACTGAGTCGAGTAAATTATCATTTATCTTCTTCTTTAACTCAATTCTGTCTGTAATTGTCTTGTATGCTTGAACTTTTTTTCTCTGTTCTTCTAAACTAGGAAGCTTTATTTCAGTTTCACATAGTTCATTCCAACCATATCCGCCTCGAATTGCTGCATCACTTCTAAAATCGGCATATCTATCAAATTCACTTCTTCTAAACCACATCATCAAATATTCGGGAAGGATTATATTTTCATCAATAACCTCAAAAACAGCATACGCAGGTGAAACAAGAATTTCTTCCATTTCTGAGTTAAAAGCAATAGGCATTTTGTGAACTCGTATAGCAGACATAAAATCGCACGCAAATTGTTTATAAGCTACAATTTTATATTTTGAAAGATCTGTACCAACAATATTTGAAGTTGATGCTCTAAACTCTTTTGTCATGCTTAGACCTTTTAAATTGTTGCAATGCAAGTCTTTGTTTTTCACATCTATGTTTCGTATCAATTCGCCTAATTTATAATTTAATTTCATAGCCTAACCCCTTGAATACCGAAAGTAAATCTGCCTTTGATTTTTCTTCGGCTATCAGCAATTCTTTTAATTCTGACTGCAAAGTTTTCATCTTTGTATCAAAATCAATATTTTCATCCCTGTTTACAAATTCAATATATCGGCTCGGAACAAGGGTAAAGCCTTTTTCCTCAACTTCTTCAAATGATGCAGAATAGCAGAACTCAGGAACATTCTGATATGTTTCTTCGTATCCTTCTTGCTGCCATGCGTGATAGACAGATGTTACCTTTGTTCTGTCCTCGTCGGTAAGCTCAATATATTTCTTTTCATAAGGACTGCCCATTTGTCTTAAATCCATAAAAAGGATTTCTTTTTCACGATTGCGGTAGTGTTTTAAAACTCCGTTCTGTTCAACAGTTTGGGCTTTTTTATTCTTATTCAGAATCCAAAGAGTAACGCTGATGTCGGTTGTATAGAAAAGGTTTCTCGGAAGAATGATGATAGCTTCCACGAGATTGTTTTCAATGAGCTGCTTTCTTATTTTAAGCTCTGTTCCGTCATCAGACAAGGCCCCGTTGGCAAGAAGGAAACCTGCCACACCGTTTTGAGAGAGTTTGGAAACAATATTCAGTATCCAACCATAGTTTGCGTTGCTTGTTGGCGGAACTTCATATCCGTTCCAACGAGGGTCGTCTACAAGCTCATTTTCGGCTCTCCACTGCTTCTGATTGAAAGGTGGGTTTGCCATAATGAAATCTGCTTTAAGGTCTTTGTGCTGGTCGTTGGTAAATGTATTGGCTGCCATCTCTCCAAGATTTGCAGAAATACCACGGATAGCCAAATTCATTTTTGCCAGTTTGAAAGTGGTATTTGTGTATTCCTGACCGTAAATAGACACTTTCTTTTTATTACCGCTATGTGCTTCTACGAACTTGATGGACTGCACAAACATACCGCCCGAACCGCAACAAGGGTCATAAAGTATTCCATCGTAAGGCTCAAGCATTTCGGCAATCAGGTTTACAATACACTTTGGTGTGTAGAACTCTCCTTTACCTTTTCCTTCTGCAAGAGCGAACTTACTAAGAAAATACTCATATACACGACCTATAATGTCGTTCTCTTTATCATCAGTGTTGATACGATTGATTTCATCAAGCAAAGAAGCCAACTTTGCCGTATCAATATGTAAGCGGGAATAATAGTTATCCGGCAAAGCACCTTTCAGTGCCGGGTTGTTCTTCTCAATCGTATAAAGTGCTGTATCTATCTTTAGGGCAATATCGTCCTGCTTTGCATTTTCAATAATGTACTTCCAACGGCTTTCTTCAGGAAGATAGAATACATTTTCCTGAGTATAAAACGGCTTCATATCCGCATACTTTTCGCCGTGTGTAGCAATAATCTTATTACGGCATTCCTCAAACTTGTCACTGGCAAATTTAAGGAAGAATAAACTCAGAACAACGTGCTTATACTCCGCAGGCTCAACAGAACCTCTCAGTTTATCAGCACTTTTCCAAAGTGCTTCTTCCATTGATATTTCTTTCTTTGGTTTAGCAGCTCTTGCCATCTATAATTACCTCCGTGTTTTAATCTTCGTCTAAAATAACTTCGCATATATCTCCGATGTCACAATGAAATACCTGACATATTTTCAGCAGCACTTCAAGAGATATCGGCTTATTCTTATTTATCTTTGTTGCAGCGTATGATATAATTTCTGCTGCACGCATTAAATCTTGTCTTTTCAGTTGATTATCAATCATCAGTTTTTTGCAATTTGTTGTAGATTATCTTCATCTGTACATCTTCTTTGCATTACGATTATCAATGGTTACAATTAGTCACTTCATATTATACAACAAACGCTCTGTTTTTTCAAGATTATACAGATTATTTACAGTTATATAACTGCCAATTACAGATAGACTTGATTTTATAGGGATAATATGATAATATTTAGATTATAATTATAGTTTGATGTAAATAGTTTTGTTATGCAATAAATATTGGGAAAGAGGCGATTTCTTTGTTGTTATGGCCATCGGAAGATATGGATTTTTGGAAAATCGAAAGTGATGAAGACATAGTAACTGTGAAATGGAGTCATAACTATTTTGAAGATTATAAGATTTTATCTTATCAATTTTTTGAATGTGGAAATCGAACATTTGATGAGGTTATAGAAGATGTAAATGATAATATAAAATCTGATATGTGGTTCTTGCCAGGTATCTTTTTAATTCGTCAAAGTATTGAACTAGGATTAAAAGCTCTTTTATGTAGAATATATAACAAGAATAAGGATATTCAGAATACATTTGAAGAATGTTGTCACGATGTATCAAAGCTATTTCAAAAATATATTGTTATAGGTGAAGAAAATTATTTAACAAATAAGGAAAGAGAATGGTTGATTAATTATTTGCTTTCACTAGAAGATGTTGATAGTAAATCTGATATGTTTCGATTCCCTTTTGAAGATGAATTCCTTTCAAAATATCAAGGCAAATTTTTAGATAATGTAGATGTTGCAAATAATTTGTTGCAGGCATTTGCTTTGGTTAAAAAGTGTCTTAAAAAAGGCATTCCTGATGATGAAAATAAGTTTAATGAAACTTTAGAACCTGAATTTTTTATTTTTGCACCACACGGATTTGGAAACTGCTGGCTGAGACAACAACTGTCAGATGAAGGTTTTCATGTAAAAGTTAATGGATATATAAGCGTTATTGATTTTATATACAACAATCAACAGATTTCAAAAGAAACAAAATTTTATCCGCTTATGTTTATGTTTAGAAACACAATAGAGTTGTGTTTGAAAAGGTTATTTTATAGCACAGTGGATAACGGCGTACCATTAAAAGTGTTTTACTCTAAAAGAAAGAGTCATTTAATAAAAAGGGACTTATGGAAAAATGTGAAACCAGTTATTTTAAGATATGCAAATAGTTCTGGTAATGACACTGAGATTGTGGATATTGTAGAACGATTAATTAATGAGATTAATGCTTTGGATAAGAATGGAGATAATTTTCGCTATCCAACATCATATAGTTTAGAATATCGCTTTGATGACAAAATACTGGATTTAAATAATGTTTATAAATATTTTAAGGCATTAATCAATTTTTTAGATGGGTGCGATTCTATGCTTGATGCAATTGCTGAATATCAAAGTGAAATGCAGGCTGAGTATTATTAATAGACTATAATAAATTAGATAAAAAATTGACCTTGCATTTTGTGGTCTGTGGTAGAGGTGGTAGACCCGATAACATTGGGTGCAAAGCTTGTTGATGTACGTGACAGAAAATCTTGTTGCTGTGATGATGATTTCGATTTGGCATCTGTGCCTGCGTCGGTTTGCAGAGTGTTTGACGATCAGTTCGTAACAGGCAATGAGGCAAAACGTGTGTTCGTATCTTTAGGTATTTTCTCCATAATTAAAATCGAACGCCACGTTCAACTTCTTATTCCGTCATATGACTTCTGTATCCCTCAAAAAGAATGTGTAGGGGCAACGGATGACAATCCTTGTGACTTATTTGAGAGAATAGACTTCCCGGTTGACGAATTCTTCCCGCCTGAGAGGGGCGAATTCTTGGAATGTGATCAAGATGACATATCCGAGCCGGAAGATGACAGTGACTGTGGATGCCGAAGATAAATCAGTACAAAAACCTCCTGTGATTATGCAGGAGGTTTTGCTGTATTATGAAAAACAGACAGTTCCGAGGTTCAGTGTAGCTTTAGCAATGAAAAATAAAACTCCTTTTGATATGCTATTATATGATATTATTGCAACTGCCGGAAACGACAAATATGATATTAAAAGTTTTTGTTTCAGAATTAAAAAAATTAATTTTTTTTGAAAATCTATTGCATCGTACACCGATGTACGATGTATAATAATTATAGAACATAGTCTGCCAAGACGAAATAAAAAAATTAAGAAAAGAGGGATTTATCATGTTGAAAATTTTTATTACTTCATTAATTTGTACATTAATGTTATTTTGCACAAACGTGTCGGCTGCTGATTTTCAGGCGGGTGATACGGCTTATGTCAAGGCGGGAATAGAAAGTATGTCTGTTTATCAAAATCCATCATACGGTCGTTCTGTTGCAGTGGTCATCCAGTACAACAAAGTAACAATTTTGGAGCCTAATGTAGTCGGAGATGGCGGCACATTTCATAAGATTCAGCTCCAAGACGGTACAATCGGCTATGTTCCTGCTCTTGCCGGCAGAAAGGATACACTTGAAACAGCAGAGGTTGCAGAAAAAGAAATAGAGAAATCGACAGCGTCATCTGATCCGGATAAGTATCAACATACAATAAATATGTATTTTCTTTCCGACTATATCTATGGCGGCTCAAAAACAACCGAGGGCAATGAAAGAAATTTTTATGCAAAAGTCCCGACTGAATGGGTAAGGCATGACCGACCTGAATCGTTACCGATGGTTGGAATGGCTGTTGTGCATATAGGCGATGAGGGAAAATTCGGCTCGGTAAAAGCATCTTTCTATCCGGGCAATCCGCCGATTAATTATCACTCTAAGAGATTGGACGAACTTAAAGAAATCGGCTATGATCCTCCGTTTGCAGAAAAGTCAAGAACAGAGGCAAATGCCAACACAGCATTTTATGTAGGTGCATCAAGTGAATTTGATGTTGTTGCTTATAACGAAAATTGGGTTGCCGTATGGAGCGAGGGCGGAGTTGACGAATCCCGTGGTTCAATTATAGATTGTAGCGGAAGAAAAGACGGTGGAGCTTTCACAAGCTGGAAACCGGGAGTATATTTTCTGCCAAGAAAAAATTGTTATATCTTAGATATTAACAATCAAGTGGCAACTGCTCCAAAAATTGAAGCTGTCGGCAAGGCAACCGCTAATTTGATGGTAAAAACCACTCCTGACGAAACGGATTATGTAAAATCGGGTGTTTATAAAATAAATCAATCTGTTCAAATAGTTGATGCAACACCACAAAACGGACATTATAAAATTTATTACAAGCACGGTTTATATTATGTTGAATCCAAATATGTCAATATACAACTTGCAAACACCGAAAAACCGCTAATTTCCTACAAAGCTGAGGCAAATGCGGATTGTGATATTTCAGACGGTTCTTCGGTTAAAAAAGGTACAGTAATAGATGTTATCGAGAAAGATTATGACGGAACAAATTCAAAAATCTGGTTCAACTCAAAGGTATGTTATATTCCGACAAGTAATCTTGTCGATTTAACCAAAACACAGTCAGCTGATGACGTAGCAAAGCTTGGTGCACCTATAGGCGTTCTGTCCGTAGATACGGCTTGGGGTGAATGGGGTGCGTTGACCTATTCTGCCGAAGGACTTGCAAAACTGAAAGAGTATCGTTTCGGATATATCAACGCTGATATGGATAAGGCCTTAGAATACAGTGAATGGGTTAGTTCAAACAACGGTGAAATCAATAAAATAGAAGACAAAGACTGGGTAAATGTATACGGCATTGAAGAGTTTTCGTTCGACCGTGATGAGGATATGAGGAACATTCCCGGAATAGATCCTTCAGAAATAGAGCCTTGGATTATAACAGGAAAAATCTATACTATTTACTATAACGGAGAGATTCGCTATTTGGTTCAAGAGGATGAAAGTCGGGAAACATTTACTTATTATCCCGGAAACGGATTCAGCAAAAACTCTGTTGCCAAAACGCAGACTATTTGTCTGGATAGCCGCAAATATAACACCGTTGCATATAACATTGATGACAACAACTACTTTAAGCTCAGAGATATTGCACAAATCTTAAACGGAACAATTAAAACATTTGATGTTAAGTATGACGGAGCAACAAATTCGATTGATATGCTAAGCTTTTATGATTATACATCGGTTGGCGGCGAATTAACACCGGGCGACGATGTTACAAGGACAGCCTTTTCGTCATCGGCGTTTTTAACACTGGACGGAGTACCTATAAAGGCAACGTGCTATAATATTGACGGAAACAATTACTTTAAACTTCGTGATATAACAGATGCATTGGATTGTCGTGTTGAGTGGGACGACAACAATCAGTTGATTTGGGTAGTACCGAGTGTGCCTGCATATGATGACCCGAATGAAGCAGTAGGCTGATAAAATAATATACGGTTTATTTGAGGTGGGGACGAAGTCACATATCCGAGACGGAATATGACAGTGACTGTGAGTGTCAAAGAAGATAAATATGATTAATATAACCCTCTTACCGGCTTTGATTAAAAAAGAGGGGCACATAAAAGTTAGACATTCTCAAAACAATTTGATATAGTTTAAAATATCACCTGCGGTATTTGTGAGGGAGCTAAGGGCGTTGCCTTGAACTCTAACACTTGCCGCAGGTGTTGCTTTATGCGGAATTTTTAGATGTTTGGCTGACTTGACGGATAGAATTTGCGGAAAGTATTGTTTATTTTTATGGCTTGTATATGTGAAAATTTAATGATATAATATTAAAAAAATATTAAGGGGTAGAAAAATGAAAATATTTGATAATATAATGTCTTGGAAAAAGCCCGAAATGCTTGACTTGGCAAAAGAGCTTAATATAAAAGGTCGTTCAAAAATGAACAAGGGCGAAGTGGCAGAAAGCATATCGAAAATATTATTATCAGACGAGTATTTTAAGACGGTTCTTGCGGCGCTTGACAAAGAACAAACAGAATGTCTTGTAAATTTGTGCGAGAGCAATGAAATTAAACAGTCAGACGTTTTCAAAATCAGACTTTTATTGGAATTAGGTTATATATCATTTGAAAATGAACAGTACAGCTTGTGTGACGAAGTAAAATACTTAGTTGCTAAATGTTATACAAACGAATCAAAAGGCGGTTTGGAAGTCAGAGATAAAATAATAAATTACTGCAATGTTTTTGCGGAACTATACGAAATTGTTCCGTTGGACAAGGTTTTTGAAATATACGACAAGCAAAATCATGATATTTCAAAAGAAGATTTTATGGAATTGATTAATACTGTCAACGGTAAAATGGATTTGTGGGAAATATACAACAATTCGATTGTAAACACTTATGTTTTGGAAGAAGGTTTTTATGATGATTTGTTGAAAACGCAAGGTAACAAACCGTTCTATATTCCGTCAAGAAAAAAGATTATGAAAATGGCTAACCCGGGATATATTGAAGAAACCAACGAATATCTTGCGCTTAGACATTACTTGATTAAGAGAATGGGTATGGATGAAGTAAAGGGCGAAAACTTATGCTTTGAAATTGAAATGGAATGTAAAATGAGCAATGAAAACGCTCCTGATATTCTTAGCTTGTTTGACAAGTATAATGTTGAATTAAATGATAATAATGCAAAAAAAGTAATTGGTTTGGTACAAGCTGTTAATTTAAACACAAGAAAAGCGGTAAACAGAGGTTATACCGATTTGCAAATCGAAGAAATAAATAACAGATATATGGTTCAGAACGATTTTTTCCCGTTCTTTATGTAAAAAACAAAAGCTCCCGAACTTATATGTTCGAGAGTTTTTTTATTCTTCTATCGGCAGAGCCACTTGTGTTATGAAAAGTTTTTTATCCTTATGTTGCGGGGGACCTTCAAGATATGTATGACGGCACATTCCCAAAGGTGTGAGATTATGCTCTTTGGCATACAACAAAAGTTTTTCGCGAACTTTCGGGAGTTCCTCATATGCACCGTGATGATAAATGCAAATTGCACGCATTGGTGTCAGTACGACGATATGTTCGCCGCTGCTTTCAGGCGGTACGGCAACACAGTAAGAAATTTCGTTGGGTGCGGACAATGAGTATTCTAAAAAATACATTCGCCTTGTCATATCGGTACCGTATTCACGCATGGCAAGTATTGCGGTATCGCGCAAAATATTTGTTTTATCGAGAATACTTTCCGTAGTAAAAGTGCGTCGATAAATCGTTTGCTTGTCAATGTGGATTTCCTTGATTTGTGTGGGATTGGTGTTTGCTCTTTCATACAACTTTTCAATATTCAAATTTATTTCGTCACGCATAGCTTCAAGGCGGCGGATAAGCGGTAATAAATCGGTTTCGCCGTCTAAATAGGCGTGAATTTCATCAAGCGACAGACCGAGCTTTTGCAAAATACGTACTGTACGAATTTTAGTGAACGTATCTACGGTATAATAACGATTTCCGTTTTTACCGTCTTTAAAGTCCGGAGTAATCAATCCTTTTGCTTCGTAATTCAATATGATTTTTCTTGTAATTCCGATTGATTTTGCCATTTCACCGATCGTAAACATATTTTTTTCAACATTCATATCATCACCCCAAAACATATATTAATACAAAAAACGGAAAAATGCAAGACATAGAAAAATGTTGTTTAAAATTCGTGTATAGTGGTATATATTATATATGAGTAAATTTACGGAGGTAATATAAATGGCAAACAAATATTCGGGAACAAAAACAGAGGAAAATTTAAGAACTGCCTTTTCGGGTGAGTCGCAAGCGCGTAACAAATACACATATTTTGCATCGAAAGCAAAGAAAGACGGCTTTGAACAAATAGCGGATTTGTTTTTGAAAACGGCCGACAATGAAAAGGAACACGCAAAAATGTGGTTTAAAGAATTAAACGGAATCGGAACAACTGCAGAAAATCTTGTTTCGGCGGCAGAGGGCGAAAATTTTGAATGGACAGATATGTATGCCGAGTTCGCAAAAACTGCCGAAGAAGAAGGCTTTACCGAATTGGCTGAAAAGTTCCGTATGGTAGCCGCAATAGAAAAAACTCACGAAGAACGTTACCGTGCATTGCTTCACAACGTTGAAACAAAAGAGGTTTTTGAAAAGAGTGAAGTCAAGGTTTGGGAGTGCCGTAACTGCGGTCATATTGTTGTAGGCGTAAAAGCTCCGCAGGTTTGTCCTGTGTGCAATCACTCGCAAGCATATTTTGAAATTCACGCAGAAAATTATTAAAAATTTCAGCATATCATTTTTGGAAATGATATGCTTTTTTATTTGAAAATATTAATCGAAAAGTCTTGATTAAATGAATAATTAATGATAAAATGTATGTAATGGCGGTTGAAATTTGTATGAATTGAATTTGCTATTTTACAGACGCTATTATTAAAGTTGGTTTTTTATTTGAGAAAGGCTATGGAGTTGAAAATGAAAAAAATTACGGCTCTTTTAACGGTATTGATGATGTGCATGACATTCGGTGCGGATTTTGTATACGCAGCGGACAGTAATTCGGCACGCAATGCTGTTTTGCAAATACGTAAGGAGATAGACAGTCACAAGTCGAACATTCAATCGAAAAACGGTGAACTGTTTAAACTTACACCCGAAGAAATCGCCGAAGCGGATTTTAAGAATTATGATACGTCATCAGTACTGTTGGGAACTGACTTGTATGAGTTTTCTGCCGGCAGTGTTTCAAACGACATAAAAGGCAAAGATGGAACAATAAACACACTTGCTCCGAATGAATACAAAGTTCACAGTACAATTAAATACGGAAAATATCCGTCAATATTTAATTCAGACACGGTGATAAAAACTTCCGGCGGAAAACGGGCAACACTTGTTGCAGATTATTCGGACGATGTGCCGTCATATCAGATTGTGAAGAATGTTGAGAATTTATATGTCGAAAATATAGATTTTGAAAATTTTCCTATGATAAAGTTTGAAAATTGCGATAATATTATTTTCAACAACTGTTCTTTTAGCAATTTTGAAAACAACGGAATTGTGTTCAGAGATTGCAGTAATATCGCGATTTTGAACAGTAAGTTCACAAATTGCGGCAATCAGATTTCGGACAGTTCAAATAGCGGTTACAGTATAAGAATAGTCGGTGATGCACAAAGTCCGGCTGAAAATGTGCTTATTGAAAATTGTACTTTCGAGAACAGCTGCGGTAAGACGATAAGTTTTGTCGGCGATGTTGACGATTATGTTATAAGAAATAACACGATTAACAACAGTGTTTGGGGGGCGATTGATTATTGGACTCCGACTGTTTCGGGCAAATATGCAGATGTTATTGAAAATAATGTGTGCAAAAATATCGGTTTCGGCAAACCGTCCGTAAATGATACGAACGCACTTACAAGCGGTGTGGGTTGTGCGGCGATATTCGCGGGTATGGGAACATCGCTCCCTAATACGATTGTGAAAAATAACGTTGTACAAAATTGCGTTGAAACGGGTATCGAAGGTCCGTATGAATTGGTTTATCACAATACGGTAAAAAATACAGGCGAAAATTCCGTTGCGCGTTATACCGGCTCTACAGAGGCGATATATATTAAGCTGACGACTGAATTTGAACAGAAATATATAGGAAATACTATCGAAACAAGAGGTTTGAGATGCTTTTCTTCTTACTCGAACAGAGATGATGAGTACAAGGGAATATACATTTTGAACAATTCTATGAATTTGGAAAATACAGATGCAAGTATTGCTTGCAATTACACTCGTTCGGACATTGAAATCAACTGTAAAAAAATAAAGAAGATTGTTATCGAAAATAATACGGGAATGATGAAAGACAAAAAGAGTGTAAACATCTATACCGACAAGGGTTATGTTATGGATTATTTCAGTATTCATAATCCTTGTATGATAGGCTCAGTGCCTGAAAAGGCGAGATATTGCTTTAATATCAATAATAATTAAACAGAATGCAGTCAAAATCGTTGCGGATTTGTCTGCAGACTCAATTAAGCTAATCATTGGGGAACATATAAACAATGCGTATGCTTTGTTTATATGTTCCTTTTTTGGTGCAAATATATAAAAATTATAGGTATATTTAATAGATAATTACTAAAAAGTAAAATATATGTTGAAATTGCACGAATAAAGTGATATGATAAAAGTATAATTTGTACAAAAAGGATGATTGCTATGGAATATATTGGACATACATCAGACGACGGACGGAAACAGCTGCTTTTGGACCACTTGAACGGAACGTCGAAGTTATGTCGTGAAAATGCAAATGAATTTTGGGCGGATATAGCCGAATTTGTGGGGCAAATACACGATATAGGCAAGTATACATCGGGGTTTCAAAAACGCATAAACGGTGCGGAAAATATCCGAGTGGAACACGCAATATGCGGTGCAAAAGAAGTTGCGAAAGCACCGCCGAAATCATATGTGCCTATGATTGAGTATTGCGTTGCAGGACATCATTCGGGTTTACCTGACGGCGGAACGAAAGTTGACGGTGAAGAAGATCCGACCTTGCACGGCAGAATGAAACGAAAAACCGGCGATTATTCTGCGTATGAAAATGAAGTTAAACTTGAATATCCCAAAGATAATTTGAGAGAACTTTTTGATGTCAGTAATCAGAGAGAAATTATTGAAAGGTATTCTTTTTTTACAAGATATTTGTTTTCATGCCTTACGGATGCGGATTTTATAGATACGGAGCGGTTTGTAACTACCAACACAGACAGAGGTATAGACGGAGATTTTCAAAAAGCATACGAAAAAGTATGTGAAAAACTTAATTCTTTTAAAATAGAAACCAAACTTCAAGAATCAAGAAGTATTATACAAGAACAGGTTTATAAAAGCGTTGAATCGAATGCGAATGTGTATACATTGAATATGCCGACAGGCAGCGGAAAAACTCTTTGCAGTATAAGAGCGGCTTTGAAAACTGCGATAGAGAATAAGAAAAAACGTATTATATATGTAATTCCGTATGTCAGTATAATTGAACAGACAGCAAAGGTATTCGAGGATATTTTCGGTGATGTACTTCCTGTGTTGCAGCACCATTCAAATTATGATTTTGATGATGATAAAAATGAAGATGAGAACGAAATAACTTCGGAAAAATTAAAACGTTCCTGTGAAAATTGGGACGCAAAACTTATAGTAACAACGAATATTCAATTTTTTGAATCACTGTATCATTATAAAGGCAGACGACTTAGGAAACTTCATAATCTGGCGGACAGTGTTATCATATTTGACGAAATACATATGCTGCCGATTAACTATATTCAGCCTTGTTTAAGGGCGATAGGGTATGTGACGAAGTATCTTAACAGTACAGCAATTTTGATGTCGGCGACAATGCCGAATTATGATAAATTTATGGAAAGGTATATGTCAGGTGTCAAAATAGAAAATGCGGTTAAGGATACGTCGTTGTTTAACGTATTTGATAAGTGCAGATATGAGTATATCGGAAAGTGTGAACTTGCTTCACTGGCAGAAAAGGCACAGGAATATGACAATGCACTTATAATTGTGAACAAAAGGAAAACGGCAAGGGAATTATATGATATTTGCAGCGGTAACAAGTATCATTTGTCAACATATATGACGCCTTTGCACCGTTCGGAGATTATTGCAAAAATAAAGGAAGATATAAAGAACGGAATTAATACGACCGTGATTTCAACATCACTGATTGAGGCGGGTGTTGACCTTGATTTTAAGGCGGTGTTCAGAGAAATTGCGGGAATTGATAACGTATTGCAGTCCGGCGGTAGATGTAACCGTGAGGGTAAGATGGATATGGGCGATGTGTTTGTTTTTGAAACAGACGGCGGAAAAGGTGAAATTCAGCTTAAATCAAATATAACACGAAATTTATTTGAGGAATTTGACAATATTTCAACCGACAAATGTATTGAAGAATATTACAGTCGCTTATTTGCATTTAATGACGGCAATATAGACAAAAGTACCATAACTTCGCTTATGGGTGAAAATTTGAAATTTGATGAAATACCGTTCAGAACGTATGCCGATAATTTTAAGTTTATCAAAAATCAAGTTATAGGAATAGTAATTCCGCGTGATGAAAATAAAGATTTGATTGAACAGCTCAGATACGGAAAACTGTCCGTAAAACGAAAATTACAGCAGTACAGCGCGTCCGTACATATTTGGGAGCTTGAAGAAATGATTAAAGAGGGGATTATAGAACAGCTTGATTGTGGTGTTTGCATACTTGCAAATACAGATTATTATAAGTCGGACGTGGGTTTGACGTTGGAAAATGATGTAGATTATTTTGTATGAGGAGGTTAAAATGAGTTACGGATTTAAAATTATGGTTAAAGGCGATTATGCCGCATTTAACCGCCCTGAAATGAAAGTTGAACGTGTGAGTTATGATGTTCCGACACCGGGAGCTCTTGAGGGACTGATAAAGTCGGTGTATTGGAAACCGGCAATTCGGTATGTAATTGATAAGATTATCGTTTTTAATCCGATAACATTTATCAATGTTCGCCGTAATGAGGTTAAGGAAAAAATAAAATTGCAGTCGGTACAAAAAAGTATGAAAAACGGTACAGGTGATGCAACGATTTATACTAAGGATATGATAAATCAACGCGGAAGTATGATTTTGAAAGATGTATGTTACGGCGTGGAATTTCACTTTGAACTTACGGGTATACAGAGTGACCATGATGACGAGTCGGAGGAAAAGCATAATAATATTCTTCTAAGACGTTTAAGAAACGGTCAACAATTCAGACAACCTGTGCTTGGGTGTCGTGAATTTCCCGTAAAGAGTATTGAGCTTGTGGAGGAATTTCCGCTTGAAAATGTTTCGGATACGTTAAAAGGTGATACGGATTTAGGATTTATGCTGTATCATATGAAGTTTGAGGACGGTGGACATCCGAAAGATAATGATTGGGATAAACGTAATTTTTCGGACAAGGCAGACGCACTTTTTTACAGACCGCATATGATTGACGGTGTTATAGATGTAGCAAAATATAGGGAGATGATGAAATGCTGATAAAGGCTTTGAATGAATATTATGATATTCTTGCGAGAAATGACAAGGTTTGCAAAGACGGTTTTTCAAGACAGAATATCACGCATATGATTATGCTGAGAAAAGACGGTACAGTAAGCGATATTATAAACGTGGAGCAGGAAAGTGAACCCGACAGTAAGGGTAAAACCAAACTTCAGCCTATATCGGTGGTTTTGCCGGAGAGAACACAGAAACCTGGTATAGACGGAAATATTGTCGAACACAGACCGTTATATATTTTCGGACTTAATTACGACAATAAGAGCGGTACATATTCAACTGAGGACAGTACGGATAAGGCGAAGAAATCGCATAAAGCGTTTGTGGACAAAAACCTTGAATTTACAGAGGGTATGACATCGGATATAGTTACGGCATACAGAAACTTTCTGCAAAAGTGGAATCCGCAGGACGAAATCGAAAATGAGTTGCTTGTAAATCTCGGCAAGGCATACTCGACGGCGAATTTTATTTTCGGTCTTGACGGACACCCTGAAATAAAATTGCACGATACTGACGGCGAAATTGCTCAAAAGATAACGGAACTGAAAAAATCAGTCGGACCGGTGCAGGGTAATGACATATGTGCCGTTACGGGAGAAAAAGGCGAAATATCGGTAACGCACGATAAAATCAAGGGTGTAAGAAATGCAAATGCAACAGGTGCGTTAATGGTTTGCGTAAATAATACGGCAGAGTGTTCATACGGCAAAGAACAGGCGTACAACAGTTCCATAACGCAAACTACTATGAAACACTACACAGAGGCATTAAACACTTTAATCGCAGACAAAAATCACAGAATATATCTTGATGATATGACAGTTGTATTTTGGGCGATGTCAGATGACGATTCAAAAGAAACGGATTTGTTTGCTTCAATGCTTGGCTTTGACGATAAGATTGATGCAGATGAAATGAACGGTATTTTGCTTAAATCGCTTAATGACGTAAATCAGGGCAAAAGTCCCGATTTTACAGAACTCGATATTGATAAAAATGTTGAGTTTTATATTGTGGGAATTGCTCCGAATGTTTCGCGTCTTGCACAAAAATTTATATACCGTGATAAATTCGGCAACATATTTTCACATATAGCAAGACACCAAGCAGATATGATGATTGTTAATTCAAAAGGAAATATACCGATGTGGCGAATATTCCGAGAATTAAAACCGCCTCAAAGCACAAATTACACCACACCGCCGCCGCTTATGGCTTCGGTGTTCGGTGCGATAATAAACGGTACACGTTATCCCGAGTCTTTGCTTGAAAATGCCGTAAGACGAGTGAAAACGGATAAATCGGTAAATTATGTTCGTGCAGGTATTATCAAGGCTTGCATAAACAGAAAAGATAGATATTCAAAAAATAAGGAGGAGATAAAAATGGCACTTGATATTGAAAATAATAATCAAGCGTATCTGTGCGGCAGACTTTTTGCCGTACTTGAAAAGGTTCAATCGGACGCATTACCTGGATTGAACAGAACAATTAAGGATTCATATTTTGCGTCAGCTTGTGCAAATCCGTCAACGGTATTTCCGAAACTTATAAAGCTTTCGCAATACCACATTGAAAAACTTGAATATAAAGTTAAATATAAGATAGTTACGGGTGAAATTATGGACAAGCTAAACGGCAAATTTCCAAAGACATTACCGCTTAGCGAGCAAGGTAAGTTTATTATAGGCTATTATCAGCAAATGCAAGATTTATATAAACCAAATGACACAAAAACTAAGGAAATATGAAAGGAAGTAGAAAATTATGGAACCAATTAAAAACAGATACGAATTTACAGTTATTTTTGATGTAGAAAACGGAAATCCCAACGGTGATCCCGATGCAGGCAATATGCCGAGAATTGATCCCGAAACGTCGGCAGGACTTGTTACAGATGTGTGCTTAAAGAGAAAAATTCGCAACTTTGTGGAAATTTTTAAAGAAGATGAGCCGTATTATAATATTCTAGTAAAGCCTGATAAGGCACTTAACACAAAATTTACGGAGGCATATGAGGTAATAGGCGAAAAGACAGGTCAAAAGGGTAAAAATCCTGAGGCGGTAAGAGCAGCAAGAGATTACATATGTCAAAATTATTTTGATGTAAGAACATTCGGTGCGGTTATGAGTACAGGTAACGACCCATGCGGTATTGTCAGAGGTCCTGTTCAGATTAGTTTTGCAAAGAGTGTTGATCCGATATTTACACAGGATATAACAATTACAAGACAGGCAAGAACAAATGAAAGTGATAGTGCTACTATGGGCAGAAAGAGCATAGTACCGTATGGCTTGTACAGAGCTGACGGATATGTGTCGGCTATGCTTGCACAGAAAATTACTAAGTTTTCGGAAGAAGATCTTGAACTTTTGTGGAAGGCCATTATCAATATGTTTGAACACGACAGAAGTGCCGCAAGAGGTAAAATGTGCGTAAGAAAACTTTATGTATTCAAGCATGATTCCTTACTCGGAAATGCTCCGGCGAATGTGTTGTTTGACAAAATTGTTATCAGCAAAAAAGACGGAGTGGAAGTTCCGAGAAGTTTCAATGACTATGAAATCACTGTTGATAAAAATATGCCTGAAGGAGTAGAACTTCAGGAAAAATCATGATTAATATAAGGACAATACAGCATTATATGTATTGCCCGAGAAGATTCGGATTGCTTGAAATTGAGAATGCTTGGGCTGAAAATGTTTCGGTTGTGTTGGCGAATATTATGCACGAAAACGTACATTCAGGCAAACACCAATTCAAAAGCAATAACAAGGTTGTTTTAAGCTCGGTTACTTTGTATAATGATGAACTTGGTTTGTATGGCGTTGCGGATTGTATAGAGTTTTGCAAAAATAAAGACGGCGTACCGATAGACGGTCTTGACGGAAAGTACACTGTCAGACTTGTGGAATACAAGCCTACACAGCCTAAAGACGGCTCTATAAGAGAAACTGACGCGATACAGGTGTTTGCTCAAAAATTGTGTGCGGACTATATTTGGAAATGCAACAGTGAGGGGTGCATATATTATGCCGATACAAAAAAACGTGTGAAAATGCCGTTTGATGAGGAGTACGACAGGTATAAAGCATTGCTAGATGATTTGGTCGGTAAAATGCAAAACGTAATGGAAAGCGGTGTTATTCCTCCAAAAATAAAAGGTCAAAAGTGCAGTGGTTGCTCGATTAAAGATTTGTGTATGCCTAAAACGAAAAAGTACAGCATTAAACAGCTTATTGAGGAGGATTGCGTATGAGAAAACTTTTGAATACTTTGTATGTCACGAATGAAAATATATACATGACTCTCGACGGCGAAAATGTTGTATGTAAGGAAAATAATGAGGTTAAATTACGACTTCCGTTTTCAAATATTGAGGCAATATTTTGTTTCAGCTATCTTGGCTGTTCGCCTGCACTCATGGGAAAGTGTGCCGATTACGGCATACCGATTAACTTCATATCTCCGTCAGGCAGATTTTTGGCTCGCGTGCAGGGTGCGTCACACGGAAATGTGTTGCTGAGAAAACGTCAATACGAACTTTTTTCAAAACCGCCTGCACTTTTAAGACAAAATACCGTTGCCGCAAAATTGGCGAATACAAAAAGTGTTGTGAAAAGAACGCTTAAAGATTATCCGCAAATTGATGAGGACGGCAAGCTGACTCATTGTATAGAACGCTTGGACGGTTGTATTAAAAGCGTGTATATCACAGATGATTATGACGGCATACTCGGTACGGAGGGGAACGGTGCAAAGGCATATTTTGATGTGTTTGACAGCCTTATTCTTCATCAAAAAGACGATTTCTGTTTTGCAATGAGAAGTAAAAGACCTCCGCTCGATAGGGTGAATGCAATGTTGTCGTTTTTATATACGATTTTTACCCGTGAATATGCGGCGGCACTTGAAAGTGTGGGATTGGACAGTTATATGGGATTTTATCATTCGCTTCGCCCCGGACGTGAATCGCTTGCGTGTGATTTGGTCGAGGAGGGGAGATGTATTGTTGAAAGATTTGTGTTGACATTAATAAATCTTAAAATTATTAAACCCGAAGATTTTGATGTACAGTTAAGCGGTGCAGTTTTCTTGAATGATGACGGCAGGAAAAAGGTGCTCTCAAAATGGCAGGAGAAAAAACGTACCGATATGATACATCCGTATTTGAAGGAAAAAATCCCTATTGGACTTTTGCCGTATGTGCAAAGTATGTTGCTTGCAAAATTTGTGCGTGGTGAAATTGACGAGTATCCGTGTTATTTGGCAAAGTAGGTGATATTGATGATGACTTTGGTAAGTTATGATGTGTCAACTGTCGATGCGGCAGGCAGGAAAAGACTTCGCAAGGTTGCAAAGGAATGTGTTAATTACGGACAAAGAGTGCAAAATTCTGTGTTTGAAGTTGATGTTGATTACGGAACATTCTTGAAATTAAAAGATAGACTTATGAAAATTATTGATGAAGAACAAGATAGCCTTCGATTCTATTATTTGGGTAATAATTGGAAGAGGAGAGTGGAGCATATAGGTGCAAAGGAAACATATGACCCTGAGGGCAGTTTGATTTTGTGAGCGAACGTGCAGTGATATTGGTTTTATATGGAGGTTCGCTGAAAAAATAATACATATTATGTAAAAAATATCGATTTTTAAAGTGATTTTTAGTAAAATGTCCGCTCTGTTGTGGTGGTGTGACTTCACATATACAATATGTAGAGTCACGCTCCCCACGGAGCGTGTGAGTTGAAATGCCGCCTCAATAATATTGTTTTTGTGTTCGCCGTCACGCTCCCCACGGAGCGTGTGAGTTGAAATCTTGCAAGTTGTCTTGTATTCGGATATAGAGGTAGTCACGCTCCCCACGGAGCGTGTGAGTTGAAATCTCTACGGCAGTCAGACGCTCCCACACTTCTTTTTGTCACGCTCCCCACGGAGCGTGTGAGTTGAAATATTTTTTGTACGAAAAAAGCACCCCGAAAGGTGCGTCACGCTCCCCACGGAGCGTGTGAGTTGAAATACGAAACAGGTCGCCGAATACCACCAACTCATAGTCACGCTCCTCACGGAGCGTGTGAGTTGAAATGGTTACGGTGATGAAACTGAAATTGTTGATAAAAGTCACGCTCCCCACGGAGCGTGTGAGTTGAAATGTATGCCTTGCGGTCCTCTTATCGTACCTTTGTATGTCACGCTCCCCACGGAGCGTGTGAGTTGAAATGTAGATGTATTCATTTATTATAGCCTGTTGGATGGTCACGCTCCCCACGGAGCGTGTGAGTTGAAATTCATGAAATCTCCAAATATAATTAGATTTCAGCGTGGTCACGCTCCCCACGGAGCGTGTGAGTTGAAATGACCGGAAAGGCTGACAGTTTCGCAATGGGCGGGGTCACGCTCCCCACGGAGCGTGTGAGTTGAAATGGTCACATAATCTTCGTGAGAAATTGTATTGCTTGGTCACGCTCCCCACGGAGCGTGTGAGTTGAAATTAAAACACTTTCCATTAATGCGCCTTCGGGGGTGTCGGTCACGCTCCCCACGGAGCGTGTGAGTTGAAATGGTCACATAATCTTCGTGAGAAATTGTATTGCTTAGTCACGCTCCCCACGGAGCGTGTGAGTTGAAATTCTTCGTTCTTGCCATGTTTTAACCTCCTTATTGGTCACGCTCCCCACGGAGCGTGTGAGTTGAAATCGGTCTATACCAATCCCCTGATAAGTCAATATCAAGGTCACGCTCCCCACGGAGCGTGTGAGTTGAAATTATGTTTTCATCATTCCAATCGACAATGGGGTTAGGTCACGCTCCCCACGGAGCGTGTGAGTTGAAATTCCTCACTTTCCATTAAATCGAACAGTGTGAGTGGTCACGCTCCCCACGGAGCGTGTGAGTTGAAATATCGAATGTTCCGATTATATTTTCGGCTTTTGTTGGTCACGCTCCCCACGGAGCGTGTGAGTTGAAATCGGATATGCGGCGGACCCGTTTGTGTATGTAAAGTCACGCTCCCCACGGAGCGTGTGAGTTGAAATTGTCAGTATTTGCGTTGATACCTAATTCCTTTGCGTCACGCTCCCCACGGAGCGTGTGAGTTGAAATTTTTAGCTGTTCAAACAATACTGTCTCTTTTAACGTCACGCTCCCCACGGAGCGTGTGAGTTGAAATTTTGAATAATCTCTGTTGTGTCCATTTCGTGTACAGTCACGCTCCCCACGGAGCGTGTGAGTTGAAATTGAGGTAATTAATCATCTGTGCAATTTCAAGTTCGTGTCACGCTCCCCACGGAGCGTGTGAGTTGAAATCAACTGTTCGATTTCGCGACTGTATGGGTTAAAGTCACGCTCCCCACGGAGCGTGTAAGTGAGGACGTCGGGGTGCCATCCTATACAAAATAGTAATTACAGAAAATAGGAGATAAGTGGCAGATTACCGCCTTACGGAGCCACCACTCCGTCACTGCGTGCCTCCTCTCCTCAAGGAGAGGTATAAAAGGCTCCGTTGATGGGAGCCGGTGACGAAGTCGGCTAAGTGGCAAGCAAACAAAAAATGGGCGGTGAATAACCGCCCGAAGAATAACTAATTTTTAGATTTATTAACCATAAAAATACCGACTGAAACAAGGACAAGTGCTACAAGACCCTGAACACCGAAAGCCTGATTTTTCTCACCGAGAAAAACAGCCGAAAGGATAACGCCGAATATCGGATTTGTAAAACCGAAAACGGCAACTTTACCGACAGGGTTATATTTAAGCAATATTCCCCACAAAGTATATGCTACGGCTGAAATCATCGCCATATATATAAGAAGTGCGATAGATGCAAGAGTAAATCCGGAAATCTTACCGCCTGTTGCTATTCCGACAACGACAAGAATAATACCGCCTAAAAAGAACTGATAACCGCTAAGAACCACAGGGTTTTCATCTTTAGAATATTTTTTAATCATACCCGATGAAAGTGCATAAGCTGCCGCTGAAAGCAATATAGCACCTTCACCGGAAAGTTTTATACTCATATCAAAACCGCCGTTCGCAAGGTTAATTACAACAACTCCTAAAAATCCTACAACACATCCCAAAACTTTTAAAACCGTCATTTTTTCGTACTTGAATATAAATACTGCGAATAATATTGAAAGAAATACGTTTGCGGCATTTATAATAGAAGATTTTACGCCTGATGTATTCGCCAAGCCTATGTAGAAAAACACATACTGCAAAACTGTTTGCACCATAGAAAGTTTAAAAACAGAAAAAAGTGATTCTTTTTTCGGTACAAGTATTTTTTTGCTTAAAATACTTCCGAAAAGAATTGTAAGTATACCGGCAAGTGTGAAACGAATACCGGCAAAAAGAAATTGTGAGCCGACCGCACCGGACGGAATGTTAAACATCTGATAACCTATTTTAATACAAGGAAAAGCACTTCCCCAAAGCAGACAGCATATAATCGCAAGTCCGCAGACGACAGGTGTTTTTGTTAATAATTTTTTATTCATAATATTACCCTCCTCAAAAAAAACAACCATTCGATTGTACCACAAAATCACAATTAAAACAAGAAAAATTTTTGGTTTTTTATAACTTTTGCGATTATTTGATAATTTTTGAAAAAAGTATTGAAAAATAAAAACATTGTGCTATAATAGTTCAAGCATTAAACAAAGAGAGGAGATTACATATGACTAACGATATGACTAATGGCAGTCCGATAAAGTTGATATTAAGCTTTATGGTACCGCTTCTTATAGGTAATATATTTCAGCAGTTCTATAATATGGCGGATACGATTATTGTCGGAAGAACTATAAGTGTTGAGGCACTTGCGGCGGTTGGTGCGACAGGTTCAATCTCATTTTTGATTGTGGGATTTGTGCAAGGTGTGACGAGCGGTTTTGCGGTTATAACCGCACAGAGATTCGGTGCAGGCAGTGAAAACGGCGTAAGGCGTTCCGTTGCGACAAGCATTATTTTAGGTATAGCCGTAACGATTGTTATGACTGCGATAAGCGTATTGGCGGCAAGACCGCTTTTGGAGATTATGAAAACTCCGTCCGACATTATAGACGATTCGTACAACTACATAATAGTAATTTTTGAAGGTATTGCGGCAGCGGTATTTTTCAACTTGTTTTCAAGTATACTCCGTTCGCTCGGCGACAGTAAAACACCGCTTGTATTCTTGATAATCGCAAGTATTATCAATATTATACTTGACTTTGTGTTTATTCTTACATTTAAAATGGGTGTTGCCGGTGCGGGTTGGGCAACTGTTATCGCACAATTTATTTCGGGTATATTGTGCTTTGTATACAGTTTGAAAAAATTCCCGATTCTAAGACTTACAAAGCACGATTGGAAATTCTCTTGGAAATTTGCTTGGCAACACCTTGAAGTCGGCTTGCCTATGGCGTTTCAGTTTTCGATAACCGCCATCGGTACAATGGTAATCCAATCGGCACTTAATTCGCTCGGTTCAACTGCCGTTGCGGCATTTACAGCCGGCTCGAAAATAGACCAATTTGCAACACAGCCGCTTGCATCATTGGGCGTTGCGGTTGCGACATACACCGCACAAAATTACGGCGCAAGAGAGCTTGAAAGAATTAAAAAAGGTGTGACGGGTGCGGCGATTATCGCAACGGTTTGCGGTATTGTAGGCGGATTTGTTGTTATTATGTTCGCAAAACCGCTTGTTGCATTGTTTGTCGGCAGCGGTCAGAATGAAGTTATGTCGCTTTCAAAAGAATACCTTGTTCTAAACGGCGTATTCTATGTGATACTCGGTTTACTGTTCGTTTACAGAAATGCTCTGCAAGGTATAGGCAGTAGTATGATTGCGTTTTTCGGCGGTGTTTGGGAACTGGTTATGCGTTCGCTTGTTGCATTTGTGCTTGTGTCGTATTTGAAGTTTGCGGCGGTATGTATTGCGTCACCTGTTGCGTGGTTTGGGGCGACAATTTGGCTTATGATTGCTTACTTCATTATCATAAATCGCATTATTAAAAAAGCAAATTTCGCTAAAATTAATTATTGATGTATATTTAATATTGCAAACTTTATCCTTTTTTGATATAATGAGTAGTATATTTAAAAAAAGAGAGGTATTAATATGACATCACAAAGTATAATACAGGGTATTGTATTACTTCTGTATCTTATCGCTATGGTAATGGTCGGATTTGTTTTCTACAAAAAAAATTCAACACATTCCGATTATGTACTTGGCGGACGCGGTATGAACGTTTGGGTAACGTCACTAAGTGCGCAGGCTTCGGATATGAGCGGTTGGCTGTTGATGGGACTTCCGGGTACTGCATATTTGTTGGGTTCGGGTGCTACAAACGCAATTTGGACTGCAATAGGTCTTGCACTCGGTACATATTTTAACTGGTTAATCGTTGCAAAACCGCTTAGAAAATATACACAGATTGCAGGCAATTCAATCACAATTCCAGACTTTCTGCAAAACAGATTTCATTCAAAATCAAACGTACTTCGTATATTCTCGGCGTTGTTTATTTTGATATTCTTTACGGTTTATACATCGTCAATGTTTGCGGCAGGTGCTAATTTGTTTGATTATGTATTCGGTATCGGATATATACCTGCACTTATTTTGAGCGTTGTCGTTGTAACGGCATATACATTCCTTGGCGGATTTAAAGCGGTTTGTTGGACAGACTTGTTTCAGGGATTGCTTATGTTTGCCGCAATAATCGTTGTACCTTGCTTTATGTATAAAGGTCTTAATTCAAATACATTTGAATGGTCGGAAATCGGTAAAATTACACTTGGTGTATCGGAAGGTTTCGGTGCAATGGGTATAGTCAGTGCTATTGCGTGGGGACTTGGATATTTCGGTCAGCCGCATATCCTTACAAGATTTATGGCCATAAAGTCGTCAAAGGATATTAAGCCTGCAAGAAGAATTGCTATGGTTTGGGTTATTGTAAGTCTTGCTATGGCAGTATTGGTTGGTATATTGGCATCGCCGTATATTCAATATATGTTCAAAACAGGTCAGATTACAGACCCTTCATCACTTAGCATTTTGAATGCAAACGGTATGCTTGAGGGCGCAAATACACAGAAAGTATTTATGGTACTTGTACAGAATATGTTCCCGACAGTGATTGCGGGATTGTTGCTTTCGGCTGTACTTGCGGCTATTATGTCAACAGCCGATTCACAGCTTCTTGTTGCGTCATCATCATTCTCATCGGATATATACAACACGCTTTTCAACAAGAATGCTTCGGAAAAGACATTGCTTAATGTAAGCCGTATCACGATTGTGGTTGTTGCAATTATAGCTTGCTTGCTTGCACTTGACCCTAATTCATCGGTGTTTGAAATCGTTGCTCACGCATGGGCGGGTTTCGGTGCGGCATTCGGTCCGGTTATTCTTTGCAGCTTGTTCTGGAAACGCTGTAATGAATACGGTGCATTGGCAGGTGTTATATCCGGCGGTGCGGTAGCACTTTTGTGGGCATATGTTCCGACCGCTATATGGGGTGCGGATAATCTTCCGGGTATATTTACCGTATATGAAATTATTCCTGGATTTATTGTATCGCTTGCACTTATCTTTATAGTGTCACTTGCCACAAAAGCTCCGTCAAAGGAAGTTATAGAAGAATTTGAATCGGTTAAAACAGCAGATGTATAATATAAAAGGGTTGTCGGCTAATGCCGGCAACCTTTTTTGAAAATATTTAATAAAAATGCTTGACAGTGAATAAATAATCTGATATAATATTTCAGAAAAGAAAACAAGCAGAACAATCCGTTCTCACCGTACGGCGAAGGCTTTGCGGTAAATATACAGATACTTTAGGTATCGGTGTATTGTGCGGGTGCGTTTTGCAGCCGTTTTTTTGTTTATGTTTTAAGGAGGGATTAACAATTAGTAAGAATGATTTGCAGATTAACGAACAAATTCGTGATAACGAAATTCGAGTTGTTTCAGCTGATGGCGAACAGCTTGGCGTAATGAGTGCAAAAGAGGCACAGGATATTGCGTATGAAAAGGGAATGGATTTGGTTAAGATTGCTCCGCAGGCAAAGCCACCGGTATGCAAGATTATGGACTACGGAAAGTACAAGTTTGAGCTTAATAAGCGTGAAAAAGAAAACAGAAAGAACCAAAAGGTTATTAACATCAAAGAGGTTCAGCTTTCACCGTCTATCGATACAAATGATTTCAATACGAAATGTAATCATGCAATAAAGTTCCTTAAAAAGGGCGATAAGGTAAAGGTTATAGTTCGTTTCAGAGGTCGAGAGGTAAGTCATTCACAGATTGGTTATACCTTGCTTGAAAGATTTGCAGAACAGGCTAAAGAAGCCGGAACTGTTGAAAAACCGGCTAAGCTTGAGGGCAGAAATATGACAATGTTTCTTGCTCCCTTGTCATAATATTATTTAATTCGGAAGGAGTGTGCATTATGGCTAAGACTAAGATAAAGACTCACAGAGGCGCCGCTAAGAGATTCAACGTAACTAAGAATGGTAAGGTTAAGATGAACAAGGCGTTCAGAAGACACATTTTGAACAAAAAGACAACTAAGAGAAAAAGACATCTAAGAAAGCAAGCTTACTGCTCAAAGGCTAACGCAGCAGTTATTAAAAAGCTTATTCCTTACAAATAATTCGAAAGAGAGGTAGAAACTAATGGCAAGAGTAAAAGGTGCATTAAATACAAGAAAAAGACATAAGAAGATATTAAAGCTTGCTAAGGGCTTCAGAGGTGCTGAAAGCAAGCAATTCAGAATTGCTAACCAAGCTGTTATGCGTTCAATGCAAAATGCTTATGTAGGCAGAAAAAGAAGAAAGAGAGATTTCCGTCGTCTTTGGATTACAAGAATCTCTGCTGCTTGTAAGCAAAACGGTATGAACTATTCAACATTTATGAACGGTCTTAAGAAGTCAGGTATCGAAATGAACAGAAAGATGCTTTCTGAAATCGCTATCGCTGACAGCGTTGCATTCGCAAAGCTTGTTGAAACAGCTAAGGCTGCTCTTTAATTTGGAGTACATTGTGACAGATTTTCAGTCTGTCACTTTTTTTATGCAAAAAATGAAAAATAACTCTAAATTAATCTTGTTTTTGTCGAAAGAAACGTGTATAATATACTCATAGAGAATAGGGAGATATATTATGAGAATTAAAGACAATGTTAAAAGTGTCTACACACAGATTATTGTCTTATGTGAAATATTCCATATTTCGTTTCTATTTATATTTAAGCATTTTTCAATGCAGATACCGTTTATGTATAATATCGGCAGTGTGATATTTTATATATTAATGCTGTTTGTTGTGCTGAAAGGATATTATCGCGTTTGTATTGTACTGGTGCATTTGGAAGTATCGGCGTTTGTTACGGTGACGGTGCTAAATGGCGGATATTCGTCGGATTTTGCCTTGTATTTGATTTCTATGGCAACATTTGTGTATTTTAATCCGTTTAAACATCGGAGTGTAACATATATATTTTCGATATGTGAGGTACTGTTGTATATAGGTTTGACGTTGCATTGCCGTCATATTTACTCGGAGGCAGAAGTACATATCGTTTTTGTTTCAATATACAATACCGTTTTGGCAGTCGGAATTATATTGATAGGTGCGTACATATCGGACGTATCGGCAACTGTAACGCATAGAAAGCTCGTTGATGAAAACAAGACTCTTAACAATCTTGCAAATTACGACCGACTTACAGGCTTGCAAAGCCGAAGAATGTTTATGGAACGAATTAAGGACAGCGAGGACAATAAATCTGTGGTCATTTGTATCGGTGATATTGATGATTTCAAAAAAATAAACGATACATACGGTCATTTATGCGGTGACTATGTACTGCAGAATATTTCGGAGATTATGAGAAAATCGCTTGGCTTGGAGAATATTGATATATGCAGGTGGGGCGGTGAAGAATTTGTGTTTATGTTCTGTAATGATGATATTGACAGCGCATTTGTAAAAGTTGAAAACTTAAGAAAAACTATCGAAAATAAAAATTTTGTTTATGAAAATAACAATATTTACGTTACGATGACGTTCGGAATTATCGAACGTGATAGCGGTAAAGTCGATGATGTTCTTCTTGAAAGTGCCGATAAATTGCTGTACAGAGGCAAAATTAACGGTAAAAATGTGGTTGTTAAAGCATAATAAAAAATATCTCTGCATTGTGCAGAGATATTTTTTTGAGCCTGTCGACAGATGTCGACAGCTCCAAAAATCACATCTTGCGATGTAATTTTTGAGTATTTTTAGAGAAAAAATCTAAAGTTCCTCTAAAGTTGAAACTTTAGATTTTAAGCCATTTCTGTCGCACAGGTCGTCAGAAATGATTTTTAATGAGGTTAGCACCTCAAACACCCAAGAATAAAGTAGACAAAACCATTATGGTTTTGTCTACGGTTTATTTGCTTTAGAAATTAAATGTCTTTGTAACGAATGATTCGTCGTCTGAAGAGAACGGCTGAACTGTTATTTCAAGCGGTGACGACTTACTGTCAAGCTTGTACGCTTTTTGAACAGTGATTGTTTCACCCGGAGCAATATTTTGTGAAAGTGTAAGAAGTTCAACACCGTCCACGCCGATTACTGTTGCAGGAGCTAATGAAGAACCGTTTTGTTCGGCGACGACGTCATATACTCCGCTGAATGATTGGTCTGAATCGGTTTTGTTTGTAAATTCAAATGACACAACAACAACGTCGCTGTCATCATAATTGATAAGTTTTGCTTCCTCGATAGAAATATCATTGTTGCTTACTTCACCCGAATAGCTGTCCGCTTTTGTATCTGATTTTGCCTCTGTACCTTCAACTGCCGCCATATCGACATTCTTTGAATAGTCCTGACCGTCAAGAGTTTCTGTTGCACTGCCGTTTTCGTATGCACCCGACGCATCTGCCTGCGCAGTCTGCTGAGGTGTTGTATTTGTATTTTCTGTCTTTTTACCACAGCCCGCAACTGACATTGCAAGAATTAATGCGGCAATAACGATTAAACTTTTTTTCATATTTACATATCCTTTCTTCAAAAAAAATTTTTGTAGAAGCTTTAATGATATACTATCACAGTGTTTTTTAAAAATCAAGCATATCAAGAAAAATTCATAATCTATTCACATTGACATAATAGTTTTCAAGATATATAATTAACATAATGAGGTGATTTTATGAGTAATATTAAAGCGTGTATATTTGATCTTGACGGTACGCTTACAAATACGATAAATGCTATTGCACATTTTGGTAATATTGCACTTGCGGCATTCGGTTTGCCCGAAATTCCGGTAGAGGATTATAAAATATATGTCGGTGACGGCAGAGATAAACTTATTCACAGAATGCTCGGAGTTTACGGCAAGGATAATGCGGAAATGTTTGAAAAAGTGCGTGATGTGTATGACGAAAATTATGAAAATGATTATCTTTATGATACGGATGCGTATGACGGAATAAGAGAATTGCTTGAAGAACTGAAAGAGAACGGCATAAAAATTGCGGTATGCTCAAATAAACCGGATAATGTCGTGCATTTTGTTACCGATAATATTTTCGGTGAAAATTATTTTGACGCGGTGCATGGAGTTATTGATGGTATGCCGACAAAACCCAATCCTTTTACGGCGCTTGAAATAGCGAAAAAACTCGGTGTAAAGCCGTCAGAGTGCCTGTTCTTGGGTGACACCAATGTTGATATATTTACGGCGAAAAATGCCGAAATGACGTCGGTCGGAGTGCTTTGGGGATTCAGAACAAGAAATGAATTGGTACAAGCCGGTGCAGACTATATTGCGGAAAATCCGCATGTAATTTTACAACTTATCGGGAGGTAGAAGAAATGAGAAAAAGCGGTATTTTAATGCACATATCATCGTTGCCGTCTGATTACGGTATCGGTACAATGGGCAAAGAGGCATATAAATTTGTAGATTTTTTAAAGAGTGCAAAACAAAAGTGTTGGCAGATTCTTCCGATTGGCCCGACAAGTTACGGCGATTCGCCGTATCAGTCGTTCTCAACGAATGCAGGCAATCCGTATTTTATAGATATGGATATTTTGCGTGAAGAAGGTCTTTTGAAAAAATCGGACTATTCAAAGCTTGAGTGGGGTAAAGACAGAAAAAATGTTGACTACGAAACAATTTATGAAAATCGTTTTAAGGTTTTGAAAATTGCTTTTGAAGAATTTAAAAAAGGTGATTTGTCGGAATTTTACGACTTCTTGCAGAAAAACGAAAGATGGATTTCAAACTATGCGTTGTTTATGAGCATAAAGAATGAAAATGACGGCAAGTCTTGGCTTGAATGGGAGGACGGACTAAGAAAACGTGATTCTCATTCGTTATGGGAATTTAAGTCGTCGCACGAAGATGACGTTATGTTTTGGGAGTTTGTGCAGTTTAAATTTTTTGAACAGTGGAACAAACTTAAAAAGTATGCCAATGACAACGGTGTGTCGATAATCGGCGATATTCCGATTTACGTTGCGCTTGACAGTGCGGAAGTGTGGGTATATCCCGATTTATTTGAACTTGACGAAAATCTTGTGCCGAAAGCTGTTGCAGGTTGTCCGCCGGACGCATTTTCTCCGACAGGTCAGCTTTGGGGAAATCCGCTGTATAATTGGGACAGGCACAGAGAATGCGGCTTTAATTGGTGGATAGACAGAATAAAGAGTGCAACGTCATTGTATGATGTTGTTCGTATCGACCATTTCAGAGGATTTGAGGGGTATTATTCGATTCCTTACGGGGATAAAACCGCCGAAAACGGTCAGTGGCTGAAAGGTCCGGGAATTGAATTGTTCAATGCCGTTAAAAATGAATTGGGCGATTTGCCGATTATAGCGGAGAATCTGGGATTTTTGACTGAGGACGTGCATAAGCTGTTGAGGGATTCGGGTTTTCCGGGTATGAAAGTGCTTGAATTTGCATTTGATCCGCGTGAAGAAAGTAATTATTTGCCGTATACATATAATTCAAACAGCGTTGTCTATGTCGGCACGCACGATAATAATACAGTGATTGGTTGGATTGATGAGCTTGACGAAGATACACTTGAATTTTGTAAAAAGTACATTGATTCGGAGGATGATATTGTTTGGAAACTCATTAAAACCGCAATGGCAAGTGTGAGCGATACGGCGATAATTCAAATGCAGGATTATCTTGAACTCGGCAGTGAGGCAAGAATGAATATACCGTCTGTACTCGGCGGCAACTGGCAGTGGAGAATGGGTAAGAATGATTTGACTGACAAACTCGCAAAGAAAATTGCCGATATAACCTGTACATACGGAAGATATGAAAGACAGTGATTTTATGCAGACGATTGAACAGGCACTTTTAAAGTTGGAAAAGTCAAAGTTCAGAAGTAGTTTTAAGCTGAAAGAAAAGGATAGGGAGTATGTAAAAAATAAAGGTATGGATACTGTGCGTTCACACGCACGCGACTTTGTTCGTGACAGACTTGCACCGTCATTTATTGCAAATGACGGCAAGCAAACACCCATGCGCGGACACCCTGTGTTTATTGCACAACACGCAACGGCGTGCTGCTGCCGCGGTTGCCTTAACAAGTGGTACAGAATACCGAAAAATGTTGAACTTACTCCTGCCCAACAAGAAAAAATAGTGAATTTGCTTATGGCTTGGATTGAAAAACAAATGAAAAATACACCTATCGAATGATAGGTGTATTTTTTGTGTTATTGCAATACATTTGTAAGTGGTGTCATATCCTTGTCCCATGCAAATATTGAAACTGATTTGTCGGAGGTGATACCTGCAAATGAAATTGTTTGTTCTGCTTTTGAATCAAGTGTAACGGTTTGAAGTTTAGCCGTGTTAAGAGTATCATTGTCGTTGTATACGCCGACTGTAACCTTTATAGTTAAGCTGTCCGAAGAATTGTTCTTAACTGTTACGTTCATGCTGTTGTCGTCAAAAGTTTTGCTCAATTTTACTGTTTCTTCACCCAGAACAGAAAGACGGAAGTCTTTATAAACTGTAAAGCTGTCTGTTTTATTTGTGATTTGTGCCGTCATTGTAACGTCTGTCGCCTTTGATGAACCGTAGAATGTACCGTCATTGCCGATAACCGATGTATCGGAAGATGTCCATGTTACTTCTGCGTCGTCTGAAGTGATTTGCGGCAAAGTGATGTTTTGCTCTACACATTCCGGTGTGCTTGTAAGTTTATCGATTGTGATTGCCGCTACGGCACTGTCAACGGCTGTATCAGCCATTCTTTCAATTTCGTACAGTTTTAGCGATTTAATCTTTACAAAATCGGTCGGGGTCATATTCTTGTTTGCCGTGAAACGAACATAAACCGTCTATCGCAACAATGATATTGTTCTCATTTGTATGGACATGGAACGACTATATGAGTCCGTACTTGTACATATCGGATATAAACAAACAAATGCTTTCTGTAGGTATTAAGTTGTTTTCAGTCGGACAAGTTCAGGATTACGGTGCACAAATGGCGGCGGCTACACTTGTATTGCTGCCGATAATCGTAGTATTCCTGTTCTGTCAGAGATTCTTTATTGAAAACGCTACATCTTCGGGAGTTAAAGGATAATTAAAGAGGTAGACTGAATAGGCAAGCCTATATTTTCGGCTTGCCTATTGTTATACATTCAATTTATTGACATTAAATTATTGCTATTGAAATAACTTGGCCGTGTTGGTATAATTATTATATAAGGAGTGTGATTTTAAGTATGATAACTATGGAAGAATTACAAGGCTATCCGGTGGCTGATGATAAAGAAATTCGTGATGCACACAATAAGGCGGTTTCGCTTATTGAACATAATGTTGACGAGTTTTTTGACTGTTTTCCGGGTGCAAACAGTGAAAATAATTTTTACAGGCAAACAGAAAATACAGACTGGACAGAGGGGTTTTGGACCGGTGAATTGTGGCTTGCTTATGAGAGTAACAAAGACGATAAATTAAAGGAAGCGGCACTTTGTCAAGTGGACAACTTCCTTTACAGAATAGAACATCATATTAATACCGACCATCACGATATGGGCTTTTTGTACAGCCCGTCTTGCGTTGCGGCATATAAGCTTACAGGCAGTGAAGTTGGTAAACGTGCGGCACTTTTGGCGGCGGATAATTTGATGAAACGTTTTCACGAAAAAGGTCAGTTCTTTCAGGCGTGGGGCAAAATAGGCGATAAGGACAATTACAGACTTATAATAGATTGTCTTATGAATATGCCGTTGCTTTTCTGGGCGAGCAAGGTGACAGGTGATAAAAAGTATGAAGAAAAAGCACAGGCGCATATAAAAACAGCGATGGAAAATATCGTGCGTGACGATAATTCGACATATCATACATATTTCTTTGATATGGAAACAGGTAAACCTACAAAGGGTGTTACTTGTCAGGGGAATCGTGACGGCTCGGCTTGGGCGAGAGGTCAGGCTTGGGGAATATACGGCAGTGCGGTTGCGTATTCTAAAACAGGAAATAAAGAATATTTGGATATATTTAAACGTGTAACAAAATATTTTATGGAACATTTGCCGAAGGATTTAGTGCCTTATTGGGATTTTGATTTTGATACCGGCAGTGATGAACCGCGTGATTCTTCATCAGGTGTTATAGCGGTATGCGGTATGCTTGAAATGGCTAAATATCTTGATAAAGATGAGGCTGAATATTATACGCAGACGGCTAAAAGATTGCTTAAAGCAATTATTGATAATTGTGCCGTTAAAGACAGTAAAGAGTCTAACGGACTTTTACTTCACGGTACATACGCAAAGAAAACACCGCATAATACATGTAATAACGGCGGTGTTGATGAGTGTAATACATGGGGAGATTATTTCTATATGGAGGCACTAACACGTCTGACAAGCGACTGGGATCCGTATTGGTTTTAGTATATAGACAATAAAAAATACCGTAGTCGTAAGACTGCGGTATTTTTGATATGTCGTAAAACTTATCTTTTTGATAATGTTTTAATATCTTGAAAAGCCTTGAAACAAGGGATTTCTCACACCAAATTTTGCATACGTGTTATACACGGTAGACTGCTCAAGGGGTTCCATAACTTTTCAGAACTTACAAATTCGCATATAACGTTTATCGAAAGGAGTTTACTCTCTTAAAATATAACACATTAGTATTTATGAAAAAAGAAAGCAGTGGTTAAGAGAGTGACTCCTAAATGAGTATAGCATATAAGTTAAAAATACAATTTTTAATTATTGGATTTATTTTATTAATATTATGTGATATAATGTCAATAAATAGATGTATATTATATCTATAATATTTTATGGTGATGTTATGGAAGATTTAGAAGATACTTAATTATTAAAAAATAATATCAGAGAATTTGTTTATGTAGAGCAAATTATGAGATGATAGATAATAGTAGTTATAGTATTTGTTATTATGATAAGAGCTATGTACCGCCAAGAGAAAAATATAAAACGTGATTTTTTTGGATAGAAACAATCGACAAATGTTTTAGGCTGATTTACGATGCAATCTTAAATTAACGTTGACAATAATGCGTGATTGATATATAATATAATTGGATTAAAATATGAGAGGAGAATATCCATGACATATATAAATCGTGACTTAGAGGAAAAAATTAAATCTGCTTCTAAAGAATATGCTTGTATTTTGATAACAGGTGCAAGGCAAGTTGGTAAATCCACTGTACTAAAGCGATTAATGGATGATAATCGTGAAGAAGTTTTGTTGGATGATATAGAAGAAAGAAAATTAGCATCAAAGGATCCGGCACTTTTTTTGCAAATGCACTCATTACCGATTTTGATAGATGAAGTTCAATATGCACCTGAACTGTTTTCTTATATAAAAATGGCAATAGACAAAGGCGCTGCTCCCGGTTCATTTTGGCTAACGGGTTCTCAACCATTTAAGCTCATGGAACTTGCGCAAGAATCTCTGGCCGGAAGAATTGCTATTATTCATATGCCTTCACTTTCACAACATGAAATCTATGGGAATGATAAAACCGAACCATTTTCTGTTGATTTAGATAAATTAAAGAAACGTAGTAAAATAAATAAGCCGGCTGATCTTAATGAAATATACAGACGTATATGGAGTGGCTCTTTGCCCGGACATATAAGTGGAAAATACACAGACAGAGATCTGTTTTATAGCAGTTATCTTCAAACTTATATAGAGAGAGACGTAAAAGAGATAGCTGATATTGATGATACAATGATATTTAGCGATTTTATTCGTTCTGCTGCTTGTAGAGCAGGTCAAATGCTCAATGTGTCAGATATTGCCAGAGATGTTGGGATTTCTAACGATACGGCAAAGCGTTGGCTAAAGATTCTTGAAAAATCTGATATTGTATTTTTCTTGCGTCCTTATTCAAATAACTTGCTAAAGAGAACAATAAAAACTCCTAAAATGTATTTCTTTGACACCGGACTTGTTGCATATCTTACAAGATATTCATCTCCTGAGATTTTAGCAAACGGTGCAATTAATGGTGCAATACTTGAAAATTACGTTGTGTCTGAGATTATCAAAACGTATCACAACAATGCAAAAGAATGCCTTATATGGTATTACCGTGATACAAACAGTAATGAAATTGACCTTGTAATTGAAAGTGACGGTATGCTTCATCCTATTGAAATAAAAAGAACTGCCAGTCCCGGAACCGAACTTATAAAACCGTTTAAATTATTAGATAAAGCATCTGTTCCAAGAGGTAAAGGTGCAATTATTTGTATGAAAGAAACTCTTTCCGCAGTTGATAGCGACAATTATATTGTACCTATTTGGATGATTTAATTTATGTTGTATTTAGAAGAAACAAAATCGAGGTGGTATCATGAATCCGGTTGAAAATAAAAAAATATGCTAAAAGCAAGAATTATACAAATTACTCTTGTGTAAAATGATATATTACTGATTACCACAATTATTTGTGGCAAAATTGCGGTAAAAGACAAAAAATAAATCCCACAATCGGCATGATTGTGGGATTTGTTTGATAAAAAACTTATCTTTTTGAGAACTGTGGAGCACGACGAGCGGCTTTTAGACCGTACTTCTTTCTTTCCTTCATTCTTGAGTCTCTTGTAAGGAAGCCTGCTGACTTAAGGTCTGCTCTGTAAGCTTCTGTATCAACTTCAAGAAGTGCTCTTGAGATACCGTGACGGATTGCACCGGCTTGACCTGTGAAACCACCGCCTTCAACTTTTGCGATTACGTCGAACTTATCTGTTGTCTTTGTAAGTTCAAGTGGCTGACGAACGATAAGCTTTAGTGTATCAAGACCAAAGTATTCATCGATTGTTCTGCCGTTTATTGTGATTTTTCCGTTGCCCGGAACAAGACGAACTCTTGCAACAGAAGATTTTCTTCTACCTGTACCGTAGTATTGTTCTTTAGCCATTTATATTGTCCTCCTTACTTTATTTCGCCTGTCCAAGCGATTGGATTTTGTGCTTGATGATCATGTTCTGTACCCTTGTAAACACGAAGTCTTGTAAGAGCTTTTCTTCCGATTGTGTTGTTTGGAAGCATACCGTTTACAGCGTACATAACAGCCTTTTCAGGTTCTTCTGCCATAAGCTTGTTGTAGTGGATTTCTTTAATTCCGCCTACCCAGCCTGTGTGGTAGTAACGAACCTTTTGGTTAAGCTTATTACCTGTAAGGATAATCTTATCAGCATTGATAACGATAACGTGGTCACCGCAATCTACGTTTGGTGTAAATGTAGGTAAGTGCTTACCTCTTAAAATGCTTGCAACTGTTGCAGCAACACGACCAAGTGGCTTGTCAGCTGCATCAACAACATACCACTTTCTTTCTACGTCTTGTGGCTTTTGCAAATAGCTTGAATTCATAGTTGTGTCCTCCTATACTTAATCTATTCATGTTAAAGCTTACTTCTTTAACTCACAACGGCTATTTTACTATGTTTTTTGATTGTTGTCAACACTTTTTGAAAAATTTTTAATAAATCAAATAACAATCTCTTATTTTCTCTTTATTTCTCATTAATACTCTTTAAATCACAACTTTCATTTTAAAATTTGCTGTATTATTTTGTTCACTTGACTAATAATATTTTATGACATATAATAAGAATATACGACAAAAAGTATTGGGGTGAAGTGATGAACAAGGTAAAAGAACAGATTAAATTTGATTTTGCGAACAACTGTTTTGATGTGCTTAGACTGTACAGTGCATTTTACGTTATGACTTTGCACATATTCCGACATATAAGATTACAGGAAGTGTCGCCTGTATTTGATTGGTGGAACGGTGTCGTTGTGCTGTTTTGCATAAGCGGTTTTTTGGTTCCGGCATCTATGGAGAGAAGTAAAAACACGTGGGAGTTTTTGAAAAAACGTGTACTTAGAATAATTCCGTCGCTGTGGGTGTGTATAATTGTCGGAGTGATTGTGGCGGCGGCATTTTGCGGATTTGTGCTGAACAAGACTTTTGTGACGTGGTTTCTGGGACAGCTTGTTTTTATACGGGATTTGCCACAACCGGATTTTATAAGTAATTTCGGAATAGGAAATTTTCAAGCAAATCTTTGGACAATGATATTTACAGTCCAGTTTTACATTATTACTGCGATAATATACAGATTTTTAAAAAATCGAAAACTGTGGGTATGGATATTTGTAATGATATTGTCTATGGCACTTAATCTTGTTGTGCCGCATTTACAGGAAATATTGCCCGAAACGGGACGGTTGCTCATCTCACATTCGTGTATGCCGTATTTTTATATGTATTTTGCAGGTTGGTTTATGTACCGCTATCGTGAAAAAAACGTGCCGATACTTTCAAAAACAAAAATATTGTGTGTGATTTTGTTTATTGCCCGTACGATTTATTGCGACAGGTTCGGCGTGAGGATAGGCGAGTATATGGATATGATTCAAGTGCTTTTGCTTTGCCTTATGACTGTCGGTTTCGGTTACAGTTTCGGTAAAATCAGATTTAAGTTTGATTTGTCGTACGGATTGTATTTGTATCATATGGTTGTTGTTGATATATTCGTGCAAATCGGTTTGGTGGGTAATATGGGATATGTTGCGGCGGTTTATGCTATTGCTGTGTTGTGTGCGCTTATATCGCATTATCTTGTAGACGATACCGTTGCGCGTATATTTAATAAGAAGAAACTGAGAGTAGATGAAGTTAAAGAAGAAAAAATTGAAGAAAAAAATGAAGAAAAACAAATTGTTAAACAACCTGTTTCGGTTGCAGACGATGATGAAACCGATTTTTAAAAAGACGGAGCAATCCGTCTTTTTTGCTTTGTAAAAAATATTGGATTAATTTTATTTTGGTGGTTGACTTTGCGGAAGAGTGGTGGTATAATAATCTATGTTGTTTATAGGTCATATCGGGATGTGGCTCAGTTTGGTAGAGCACTACGTTCGGGACGTAGGGGCCGCAGGTTCAAATCCTGTCATCCCGACCAAAAACGGCAAACAAATCGCATTATTATGCGGTTTGTTTTTTTTATTGCCAAATGTGAGCAGAAATAATACTGAATCAGAAGTGATAAAAGAATCTGTGCTAAATAAATATCCCCCGGTATAGCCGGGGGATATTTACTATTCTCCTAAATGTTTAATTATCTTGTTATACATATGTTTAAAGAATAACAATGATAACGTCAATGAGGCGATTTCGGCAATGTTGAATGACCACCAAACCGCGTGGATACCGCCGAATTTTGCAAGGATATATGCTGACGGAAGAAGTATGATAAGCTGACGTGTTATAGAAATCATCATACTTAAAAAGCCGTGTCCCAATGCTTGCAGGCTTGATGAAATAACTATACATATACCTGCAAATGCAAAGCTGAGGCTGATTACTCTCAATGCCGGAATACCGATTTCAAGCATATGGTCTGAAGCGTCAAACAATCTCAAAAGTACATCGGGTATAAACTGGAACAGCATAATTCCTATAAACATAATACAAACCGCGTACATAATTGCGAGCTTAATGGTTTTTGTAAGACGTTTTTTGTTTTGTGCGCCGTAGTTATATGAAACAATCGGCACCATACCGTTATTAAGACCGAATACAGGCATAAATACAAAACTGTTAAGTTTAAAGTATACACCGAATACCGCAACGGCAGTTGATGAAAAAGTTATAAGAATTTTATTCATACCGAAAGTCATTGCAGAGCCGACTGACGACATAATTATTGAAGGAATACCGACAGAAAGAATGTTCTTTACAAATATAATCTGCGGTTTAAAACCTTTAAAGCTGATATGTACATCGGGATTTTTGGTAAGGTTAAATGTAATCGCAAGAATTGCCGCACATATTTGACCTGTTACAGTCGCAATCGCCGCACCGGCAACACCCATTTTCGGCATACCGAATAAACCGAAAATTAATATAGGATCGAGTATGATATTGATAATTGCACCTGTTGACTGTGTTATCATTGTGAATATTGTTCGTCCGGTAGATTGAAGGATTCTTTCAAAACCAATCTGCATAAAAATACCAAATGACATAAGCAGACAAATTCTTGTATATTCAATACCCATATTTGCAATATCGCCTGCACCCGCTTGTGCAAGAAAAAACGGCTTTGTTACGAAAATTCCTATAAGTAAAAATAAAACATATCCGAGAACTTCTATAAATATACCGTTTTCGGCGGTCTTGTTTGCCGCTTCAAACTTTTTTTCGCCGAGTGCGCGTGAAAGCATTGCGTTTATACCTACCCCTGTTCCGACTGCTACGGAAATCATAAGGTTTTGCATTGGAAATGCCATTGAAACGGCTGTCAATGCGTCTTCGGAAAGTCTTGATACGAATATACTGTCGACTATGTTATAAAGTGCTTGCACTATCATTGATATAACCATAGGCAGTGACATTGTTACAAGCAGCTTGTTTACAGGCATTGTACCCATTTTATTTTCTTTCGTTTGTTCCATTTATTGTGACTCCTTTCGATCTCTGTATGCAACTTTTTTATTATACTATATTTTGTGGCGGTTTGCAAGGGAAGGTGAGGGGATTGTGGGATTTTTGTGTATGGTAAGAGGGCGACCACTGACCGCCCGAGTGGAAAGTATATGGGATAACGTGCGACCACTGGTCGCCCCTACGGAAGAGTGGTGTCACAGAGTGACGGAGAGGTGGCAATCGAGAAAATAAAAAAGCCACTCAACAGACGGCTGAGCCGCCAGCTCCCCTCAAGGGGAGTCATGAGGGATGTTATGTGTGCCGCCCTATACGAATGAATGGGAGGAACGGAGAATTGTTTTGTGAATAATATAATGATTTTGCATATAAATAAAATCTGCTATTGAAAAATAGATATAATTGCGGTATAATTATAAGATAAGGAAAAGTAAGAAAGGACTTGCGAAAAAAATGGATTTGGAATTAAAAGAAATTGAACTTGCGGCTAAACGTCTTGAGCCGACTATTCACAGAACTAAGATTGAATCATCTAAAACTTTCTCTGACATGACAGGCGGAGAGATATATTTAAAATTTGAGAACCAACAGAAAACAGGTTCATTTAAAATAAGAGGTGCGTCAAATAAGATTGCCGCACTTGTTGAAAGAGGCGAAATTACTTCAGCCGTTGCTTCATCTGCCGGCAACCATGCACAAGGTGTTGCGTATGCGTCACACGTTCACAACATTCCCGCAACTATCGTTATGCCGAAGTCTGCTCCTATCGCTAAGGTGAGTGCGACAGAGGGTTACGGTGCCAAGGTAGTGCTTTACGGAGATTGTTATGACGACGCTTACAAAAAAGCGGTTGAAATTCAAGAAAAAGAGGGTGCAACTTTTCTTCACCCATATGACGATCTTGAAGTTATGGCAGGACAAGGTACAATCGGTATAGAAATCCTTGAGGATTTACCTACTGTTGATATGGTACTTGTACCGGCAGGTGGCGGCGGTCTTTTGGCCGGTGTTGCGGCTTGCATAAAGCAAATCAATCCGCGTGTACAAATTATAGGTGTACAAGCTGAGGGCGCTCCTGCAATTTACAATTCATTTAAAGAGAAAAAACACGTTACTACTGATTCTGCCGTTACTATCGCAGACGGTATTGCGGTTAAAATACCGGGTGACAAAACTGTTGAACTTATCAACAAGTATGCAGATGATGTTGTAACGGTATCAGATGCGGAAATCTCAGAGGCTATTTTACTGCTTCTTGAAAGAACAAAGCAAGTTGTTGAACCTGCCGGTGCCACACCGCTTGCGGCTGTTCTTAACAACAAGGTTGACGTTAAGGGTAAGAAAATCGCTTGCGTACTTTCTGGCGGTAACATTGATGTTAGCTTTATTCACAGAATTATCGAGCTTGGTCTTGTTACGCGTGAGAGAAAGCTTAAATTCAAGACTACACTTCTTGATATTCCGGGAAGTTTGGAACATCTTTCACACATTCTTGCCGAGGCAAACGCAAATATCGTAATGGTACAGCACGACAGATTGAGTGCAGACCTTGATCCTAACGAGGCAATTATTCATATTGCTTGTGAAGTCGGCGGCAGAGAACACGGCGAAAGAGTTATTAAGGTACTTGAAAAGAACGGTTATAATATTGTGATGGAGTAAAATTAAATGATTAAAAAATCTCTTATTTCTCTGATGTATGAGGCGGCATCTATTCAGCGTTGGAACGACCATATCCGTCCTTGGACCGGCTTTACGGAGCTTGACAAGCAGGCACACAAGATGTTTTATGCTTATGTGCTTGCAAAGTGTGAGGGCGAAAGCGTTAATATGATAAAGCTTATTGAGGGCGGAATATTTGAGTTTTTCCACAGAATTGTGCTTACTGACATTAAACCGCCTATTTATCATAAACTTGTAAAAGAAAAAGGCTTTCAAATAGATAATTGGGTACTTTCTGAGCTTGAAGAACATATGGACGGTATCGGCGGCGGTTTCTTTGAGAGAATGAAAAAGTATTATCTTGACAAAGATTACGCATCTCTTGAAAAACAGATTTTAAAAGCCGCACATTACCATGCAAGCAACTGGGAATTTAAAATAATTTACCCTATGAATCCGCAGACTTTCGGTATAGAACAGGTTAAAACCGAAATGGCACAGGGATTGGCGGCTTGCGATACTTTTCACGGCTTCAGATATTTTGCCGGAAGTAAGTATCTTCAAGAGTTTTTGTCGCTTATAGGAAAGCTGAGATACCAACAAAGGTGGGCAAAAGCAGTAAGAATGCCCGAAACTTTTGTTATGGGGCATATGCTTGTCGTTGCGATTTTGTCGTACTTTATGTCGCTTGAACTTGACAATCCTTGCAGAAAACGTCTTGAAAACAACTTCTTTTCGGGACTTTTTCACGATTTACCCGAGGTCTTGACAAGGGATATTGTGTCACCGGTAAAGAACAGCGTCAAGGGTTTGGACAGCATAATCAGTGAAATAGAAGATGAACAAATGCGTGAAGTTATTTATCCGCTTTTACCGCCTGCTTGGCACAGGGAGATAGAGTATTACACGCAGAATGAATTTGACTCTAAAATTATTGATGACGGCGAAATCAATATGGTTACGTCGGACTTGATAAACGAAAAGTATAATGAAGACAAATACAATCCGATAGACGGACAGATTATACGCGGATGTGACCACCTTTCCGCATACATTGAGGCATATATGTCGCTTAGCTATGGCATTAAGTCAGAGCAAATGCAGGGCGGATATGACCATTTGAAAGGCAAATACAAGGATAAGGTTATCGGCGGAATTAATTTTGGAGAATTATTTGATTACTTTGTATTATGAGATATAACAGAGAAAAAAAAGAACTGACCTTTGATGAGGCTAAAGATAAGGCTTTGAGATTGCTTGAATTTCGTTCACACAGTGAGCGTGAACTTTCGGATAAGCTGAAAATAGCCGGCGCAAAGGAAGAAGATATAGATGAAATTCTTGAATTTTGCAGAAATTACGGCTTTTTGGACGACAGAAAGTATGCGATTGCAAAGGCAAAAGATTTAAAGAATTTGAAAAAATACGGTAAAAGACGTATTAAGTCCGAGCTTTACAGCAAGGGCATAGACACGGAATACGTTGAGGAGGCGGTTTCGTATCTTGAGGAGGACGAAGAAGATATGCTTTTGCCTCTTGTTGAAAAAAGGCTTAAAGGTAACTTTGAAAAGAAAAACATTGATAAATGTATACGATATTTTATGTACAGAGGTTACGGCTTTTCTGACATTAAAAATTGTATAGATAATATAAAAGAAGAATATGGAGAGTAAACTTATGTATAACATCGGTCTTGTTTCGCTTGGCTGTGCGAAAAATCAGACAGATGCCGAAATTATGCTCGGTATATTGGCAAATGACGGTTTTAATATAACGTATAATCCGTCAGACGCCGATGTCATAATCGTAAATACTTGCGGTTTTATCGAGTCGGCTAAACAGGAATCAATAGACGCTATACTTGAAATGGCTCAATACAAAAACGGAAGATGTCGATTGCTTATTGCGACAGGTTGCTTGGCAGAACGATACAGCAGTGATATTTTAATCGAACTGCCCGAGGTTGACGCAATAGTCGGAACAGGTGATTATGATAAAATCGCGGAGGTTATCCGCGAGGCGTTTAAGGGCGAAAAGCCTGTAATATGCGGTCATAATGACAGAACTCCAGATGAACGGCTTCCGCGAATTTTGTCAACACCGTCATATACGGCATATTTGAAAATTGCCGACGGTTGTGACAATAACTGTACTTATTGTGCTATTCCTATGATTAGAGGACATTTTAGGAGCAGAAAAATTGAAGATATAGTTGAAGAAGCTGAAAATCTTGCGAAAAACGGTGTTAAGGAACTTATACTTATTGCACAGGATACTTCACGTTACGGAAAAGATTTGTACGGCGAATATTCGCTTGATAAGTTGCTTGAAAAACTTGTCACGGTTGACGGTATCAAGTGGATAAGAGTGCATTATTTCTATCCCGAGGCTATTACGGACAGTCTTATTGATACAATGGCTAAATATGATAAAATATGCAATTATATCGATATGCCCGTACAGCATGGCAACAATGAGATTTTAAGACGTATGGCAAGACGTACAACTCAAGAACAAATGGTTGAGAGAATCAATAAAATAAGAGAAAAAATGCCTGACTGCACAATCAGAACGTCTATAATTGTAGGTTTTCCGGGTGAAACGGAGGAACAGTTTAACGACCTTTATGAATTTGTTAAAAAGGTGCGTTTTGACAGAATGGGTGCTTTCACATATTCACAGGAAGAAGATACTCCTGCGGCTGATTTTCCGAATCAGGTTGATGAGGAAATCAAGGAAGAACGTCTTGACAGACTTATGACACTTCAACAGGGAATATCGCTTGAACTTAACAAGGCTAAGCTTGGCAAAACACTTGAAGTTTTGGTTGAGGGATACGATGAAGAAAGTTTCTTGTTCTACGGCAGAAGTCGCGGCGACAGTATTGATGTTGACGGAAAAGTATATTTTGCAACGGAGGAAGAAGTTACTCCGGGCGATATTATAAAAGTGAAAATTCTTGACGCAGATGAATATGACCTTACAGGTCAAGCGGAGGTGATTTGATGAATACAGCTAATAAAATTACAATGATTCGTGTAGTTCTTGTACCGATATTTATGGTGTTGTTTATGATAGATAACGTAATGTGTCATTATGCGGCACTTGGTGTTTTTGTACTTGCGTCGATAACTGATGCAATAGACGGTCACGTTGCAAGAAAATATAATCAAGTAACGACTTTCGGCAAATTCGTCGATCCGCTTGCGGACAAGGTACTTACAACGGCGGCATTTTTGATATTGATGTACTATGACCGTATGAGTGTGTGGGCATTGATGATTGTGCTTGTAAGAGAATTTGCGGTCGCGGGTATAAGACTTGTTGCGGCGGGGGAAGGCAAGGTTGTTGCCGCAAGTATGTGGGGCAAACTTAAAACCGTTACGCAAATGGTTGCAATTATCGTTGCAATGCTTTTGCTTCCGATTCAGAATACATTCTTAGGTGTACACCCTAAATTGATTTCAGATATACTTATTTGGATTTCGGTTGTATTCACAATAATTTCGGGTGTGGACTATATAGCAAAGAATTGGAATTTAATGGAAATGAAATGAATTTGTTTTATATAAATTGAAAGGGGAATTACATAAATGGACGAATTAATAAATACTCTTAAATTTGACGCAAGCGGACTTATTCCGGCGGTTGTGCAGAATATTGAAACTAACGAGGTGCTTATGGTTGCATATATGAATGCGGACACGATTAAGCAAACTCTTGAAACAGGCAGAGCAACTTTTTGGTCAAGAAGCAGACAGGAAGTTTGGGTAAAGGGCGATACTTCGGGTAATTATATGTACGTTAAAGAAGTTCGCGTTGACTGCGACTGCGATTGTCTTGTTGTGCTTGTTAATCCTGCCGGTCCTGCGTGTCATACGGGAAACAGAAGTTGTTTCTTCAGAAAGATTGAGGACGGCAAGCTTGTTGAGGACGCAAAGGAACAGACTAAGACAGATGTATTTGCGCGTGAACAGGCTGTAGTTATGGACAGAAAAGAACACCCTGAAGAGGGCAGTTATACAAATTACTTGTTCGATAAGGGCGAAGATAAGATTTTGAAAAAAGTCGGTGAGGAGGCTGCCGAAGTTGTTATTGCAGGTAAAAACCGCGATAAGGACGAAATCAGCTACGAAACCGCTGACCTTATTTATCACCTTACTGTTATGCTGGTTGACAACGGTATGACTTGGGAAGATATTTATAAGGAAATGGAAAGAAGAAGTAACTAATCGAAAATCGGTTGCCGAAATTTTGGCAGCCGATTTTTTTTGTTTTGAGAGGTGCAACGTTTTGGTATTGTAAAATGTCGGTATTTGTGATATAATAAACTATTATAGAAAAAGGAAGAATCACTGTATGTGGCATTTTATAAAACATTTTATGACAATCACAAGGCACCGTCACAAGGTAATGTATCATTGCCTAAGGTGCGGAATTTTGTGGCAGGGTATGCGTCACGATTTGTCGAAATATTCACCGACTGAATTTTTACCGGGAGCAAGATTTTATCTCGGTGACAGAAGTCCGACAGAGGGCGAAAGACGTGAATACGGTTATTCAAAGGCTTGGATGCACCACAAAGGAAGAAACAAACATCACTTTGAATATTGGACAGACTACAATCCCAAAACAAGACGTATGGAGGCGGTCGAAATGCCGTTAAAATATGTTAAAGAAATGTTTTGCGACCGTGTTGCGGCAGGAAAAATTTATTTGGACGACAAATATACAAACGATAATCCGATAGAATATTTCTTAAAGGGAAATGCTAAAACAAGTATGCACCCAAACACTGCAAAGCTGCTTGAAGGGTGGCTTATGATGTTGCAGCAAGAAGGGGAAGAAAAAACGTTTGCGTATATAAAAAATTTAAAATAGCCGTTTGAAAGGAGGATTTTGAATGAAAAAGATTTACAGACTTTTATATTCAAACAAATTCGTTGCAATGGTAATGCTTTTAATGCAAATCATTACGTTTGTTGCAATGTATATATGGATTTCCGACTATTCAAAGGTTTTGTTCGGTCTTTCGACTGTTTTGAGTGCCGTACTTATAATATTTGAAATTAATCGTACAGAGGAATCTACTTTTAAAATGACGTGGATAACGCTTATTGCGATTATACCTATATTCGGTGCTTTGTTTTATCTGTTTACAAGGGCACAGGGAGTGTCAATGAATATAGGTGACGATTACAAGAATATTCAAGAGGCAAACAAAAAGTATCTTGTTCAAGACAATGATGTTATGAAAAATATTTATCAGACCGATAAAAATCAGGACGGATTTGCAAGGTATTTATCGAAATACGGCGGTTCTCCTGCTTACACAAATACGGGTGTACAGTATTACAGCATAGGCGAGAGAATGTTTGAGGATATGAAAAAGGAGCTTTTGAAAGCGGAAAAATTCATATTTTTGGAGTTCTTTATTATAAATCACACGAGCCGTATGTGGAATGAAATTCTTGAAATTTTAAAGAAAAAAGTTAAACAGGGCGTTGAAGTTCGCGTTATGTATGACGGTATGGGCTGTATCGTGACGCTTCCGCGAAAATACAATGAATATCTTGAAAGACAGGGGATTAAATGTCGTATATTTTCGCCGATTGTACCGCTTTTGTCAACTCACCAAAACAATCGTGACCACAGAAAAATAATGGTTATAGACGGTGCGGTGGCGTTTTGCGGTGGGATAAATATTTCAGATGAATATATTAATGAAAAGATGCGTTTCGGGCATTGGAAAGATACGGGATTTATGCTCAGAGGCGAGGCGGTCGCGGGATTTACGGCGATGTTTCTTGAAATGTGGAACGTAAATGATGAACACATTGAGGATTGCGGTGAATATATCCAAGCGTCAAAAAAATATTCCGTAAGTACGGACGGATTTGTAATACCGTTCGGCGATACTCCGCTTGATGAAGTTTATGTCGGAAAGCGTGCGTATATAAATAATCTGAACAATGCGTCGGAATATACTTATATAATGACGCCGTATCTTGTTATTGATGACGAGATGTATGAGTGTATGAAGTATGCGGCTCAAAGGGGCGTTGACGTTAAGATTATAATGCCACATATTCCTGACAAGAAATATGCGTTCTATCTTGCGAGAACATATTATAAGGAACTTTTGAAAGCAGGTATAGAAATATACGAATATACACCCGGTTTTGTTCACGCGAAAATGTCGATAAGTGACGGTAAAAAAGCCATTGTCGGTACGGTAAACCACGATTACAGAAGTTTGTATCTTCACTATGAATGTGCGGCTTATATGCTTAATGTACCGGCGGTTATGGATATTGAACGTGATTTCAAAGACACGCTTGAATTGTCGCAGAAGATTACATTAGAGGACGTTAAACATTTTAATATTTTCACAAAGCTTTTAGGACATATTATAAGGTTAGTAGCACCACTACTATAAAAAAATGCGGTCATACAGACCGCATTTTTGTTTGTTATAGTGAGGTGTACATACTGTATAGGTTGTAGTACAATCCTTTTTTATCAATCAATTCTTGGTGTGTGCCTTGTTCTTCGATACCGTTTTCGGTGAGGACAAGAATCATATTTGCGTTACGGATTGTTGTAAGTCTATGGGCGATTGTGAATACTGTTCTGCCTTTTGCAAGTTTTTCGAGTGAGTCTTGCACGATTTTTTCGCTTTCATTATCAAGTGCGGAGGTCGCTTCGTCAAGAATAAGTATAGGCGGATTTTTTAAGAATACTCTTGCGATACTTATTCTTTGCTTTTGACCGCCCGAAAGTTTAACTCCACGTTCGCCGACATATGTGTCATATCCGTTTTCGAGGTTTGAAATAAATTCATGTGCGCCTGCAAGCTTGGCGGCGTTTATAACATCTTCGCGTGTTGCACCGCTTAATCCGTAAGCGATGTTTTCAAAGACCGTTCCCGAGAACAAGTAAACGTCCTGTTGAACGACACCGATTGAATTTCGGAGCGAATTTAATGTGACGTTTTTTATATCTTTGCCGTCAATTAAAATACGTCCTTCTGTGACGTCATAAAAACGTGGGATAAGGTTACAAAGCGTTGTTTTTCCGCCGCCTGACGGACCGACAAGTGCAACGCTGTCGCCTTTCTTGATGTTAAGATTTATATTTGACAGCACGTTTGTGTCATCGTCACTGTAATGAAATCCGACGTTTTCAAACGTTATATTTCCTTGAACATTTTTCAATTCGTCGGCATTTTCTTTTTCTGTTATTTCGGCAGGTGCGTCCATAATTTCAAGGAAACGCTCAATACCTGTCATACCGCGTTGGAATTGTTCGGTAAATTGAATGATTGTACGCAAAGTGGCAAGGAGCGTGCTTACATACAAAAGATATGCGGTAAGGTCGGCAGGGGAGATTTTGCCGTTAATCATAAACAACGCACCCGCAACAACGACTATCAAATACATTACACCCTCAAAGGCTCTGTTTGATGTTTGAAAACCTGCCATATAGAAATATCCGAGTTTTTTTGTGTCAAGAAATTTTTTGTTGCCGTCCTCAAATTTTTCAGCTTCAAGTTCTTCTGTCGCAAATGACTTTACCACTCTTATACCGAGCAATGTATCCTCAACCTGTGAATTAATTTCGCCGATTTGGTTACGCTGTTTCTTGAACGCTTTACGCATACGCGTATTAAAGAATTTTACAAAACAGAATATAAGCGGAAGTGATGCGAACACAATAACCGTAAGCGGTACGTTTACTCCGCAAAGAATTATAAATGAAACGATTATTTTCAGTGCGGCGATGAAAAATTCTTCGGGGCAGTGGTGCGCAAATTCTGTTATATCAAACAAGTCGCTTGTTATTCGTGCCATAATTTGTCCGACTTTGTGTTCGGCAAAGTATGAATGTGAAAGCGTTTCAAGGTGCGCGAATAAGTCACGGCGCATATCTGTTTCGATTTTTGCTCCCATAATATGTCCAGTGTCAGCCATATAGAAATTTGCCGCAGAGTCGATTATTCTTAAAATCAGATAGAAAAGTCCTATTTTTAAGATTATTCCGACGGTTAATCCTGCTATGTTATTGATACCCATATTTGTTATGTAACGCACGAGCATTGGGAATACAAGCTCACAAACCGTTGTCAGTGACGCACAGATTAGATCGAGTATCAGTATCCATTTGTATTTTTTGAAATACGGTACAAAGCGCTTTATAAGATAACTCATCTTCATTTGTTTTTCTTCTGTCTGCATTGTTTTACTCCTTTATAAAAATTCACATAGTAAAAAAAGAATGCGGATTAAAAATCAGCATTCTCTTTGGCGGAGAAGGTGGGATTCGAACCCACGTGCCTGTTAAGGCAAACGCATTTCGAGTGCGCCCCGTTATGACCGCTTCGATACTTCTCCAAAAGTACCTTAATATTTTACCATAGTAAAACAAAAAAGTCAAGCGAAAAACGAGGTTTAAATTGACTTTATAAAAATTGAGTGATATACTGAAATTAAAGCAATTTGAAAAACGGAGCTATGGTTATGAAAAGATTCAGATATATATTTTTTGCCGCGTTATTGGCTATGATGTGGCTGGGGATTAATGTTTATGCAGATGAATATGACGGGTTGGATTTTGATTACGGAAGTGTGCTTGTGCAGTTAAAACCGCAGATTACCGATGCTGTTTCAATGTGTTCAGACCCGTTTGAAGAATTGAATATCAGTGATGCAAAATGTATTTTCGGTGACGATGCAAGCAGTATCAGTTTGTTTTCTGATAAAACAGAGCCTATTATATATGTACTTGATTTGGAAAATCCGAGCCGTGAAAATGTTATAGATACGATTGAAAAATTAAAGGCTATGCCGAATATTGAATATGCAGAGCCTAACTACAATGTATATGAGTTTTCCGAACCTAATGACACGTACTATCAAAACGGAAAACAAGCTGTGCTTGATTTAATCGGTGCAAAAAAGCTTTGGGATTTTGATATTGATTGCTCTGATGTGACTGTCGGAGTTATGGATTCGGGTATACAGACAAATCACGAAGATTTAATTGACAATATATGGGTGAATACGGGCGAAATTGCCGGTGACGGCATTGACAATGACGGTAACGGCTATATTGATGACATATATGGTTGGAATTGCGGTGACAGTAACGGTGATGTGTCATATGTGGACGAACACGGTGTTCACGTTGCGGGGATTATAAGTGCGGCGACTAATAATTCCAAGGGTGTGGCGTCTGTTGCACGTAATGCCAAAATCGCGTCAATAAAGATTTTTAACAGCAGTGGTAAAAGTACTTTATCTTATATAATAGAAGGGATTAATTTCGCGAAAAAGAATGATATAAATATTATTAATTGCAGTTTTGGCGGTACTGGTTGGGGAAGTTCTTCTGTGAACACAATCAAATCTGCAATGGCGGCTGTGCCTGATATGTTTTTCGTTATTGCGGCGGGAAATACAACAAGTGCATCATAAGCTAATAATGACAAAGTGGCGGTATATCCGTCACAACTTACAAAAGACCTCGACAATGTAATTTCTGTTGCAAACACGACAAGCAGTGATGAACTCAGCAGTACGTCACATTACGGTGCGAAAAGTGTTGATATTGCCGCACCCGGTACGGATATTTACAGTACAATTCCGACAAGCAGTTACGGAACAATGTCGGGAACTTCTATGGCTACACCTATGGTTGCAAGTGCTGTTGCGGTAATGCGTGCAGTAAATCCGAATATTTCGGCAAAAGAAATTAAAGAAACTTTGTGTTCGAGTTCAGACAAGCTTTCGGCGCTTACAGGTAAAGTTATAAGCGGCGGAAGATTGAATGCGTATAATGCGGTTAAGGCAATTATGCCGACAGCGACACCAACGGCAACACCAACGGTAAAACCGACAGCAACGCCGACAGTAACACCAAGTCCAACGGCAACACCAACGGTAAAACCAACAGCAACGCCTACGACAGTAACACCAAGTCCAACGGCAACACCAACGGTAAAAGCAACAGCAACACCAACGATAGTACCGACAGTAACACCAAGTCCAACGGCAATGCCTACGACAGTACCGATGCCGACAGTAACGTCAAGTCCAACGGCAACACCAACGGCTGGTCCGACAGTCACACCAATGCCGACTGTTTTAACGAACAATAAAATTGAGTGTGAAATAAAAGATAACAAACTTATCGTATCGCTTAATTTTGAAGAAGATGACGAATTGATGTATGTTGCGTTCAGAAAAGGTAATGAACTTAAAAAGATTGTGACACCTGACATACATAATATGACGGCGGAGGTCGATTTGAATGATGTGGAATATGACGGTATAGATGTGTATGTGTGGAATGGAAATATGAAGCCGTATGCAGAGGTAAAGCAAATAGAAAAATAAAAGAAAACCCAATCGAATTTCGTTCGATTGGGTTTTGTATTATTCTTTGTCTTTTAACAAATCGCGTATTTCGGCAAGAAGTTCTTCTTGGGTAGGACCTGCAGGAGTGACTTCTTCCTCAACTTTCTTTTTGAATTTATCATTTAGTTTATTAAGCCCCTTAACTACGCAGAAAATTATAAATGCAAGGATAAGGAAATTAATAATCGCCGAAAGGAAATTACCGATATTTATTGATGTACCCGGAATTATCCATTTAGACATATCCATAACCGATTCAACGGCACTTGTGTCACCGACTGTACTTGTAGCGGCTGTTTTGAGTGCACCTGTTATAAGAGATACAACGTATGCAATACCCGGGTCGATAATGTCGGCAACAAGTGAATCGACAATGCTTTTAAATGCACCGCCGACAACAACGCCGACTGCCATATCAACTACGTTTCCGCGAGATATAAAATCTTTAAATTCATCAACAAATTTCATAGCAATTTACCCCCACCAACAACATTATTAAAATTCTAATTTTCCTTCCAAGAACTTTTCAAGTTCGTCAATCTTAATTCTCTGCTGTTCCATTGTATCTCTGTCACGGACTGTAACCGAGTTATCTTCTGCTGAATCGAAGTCATATGTGATACAGTACGGTGTACCGATTTCGTCTTGTCTTCTGTAACGCTTACCGATTGAACCGGCATTGTCATATTCACAGTTGAACTTCTTTGAAAGCTGTTCGTATACAGCTGTTGCACCTTCGTCAAGTTTCTTTGAAAGCGGAAGAACGGCAGCCTTTATCGGTGCAAGTGCCGGATGCAAGTGCATAACAACTCTTGTGTCGCCACCCTCAAGTTCTTCTTCGTCATATGCCTCAACAAGGAATGCAAGTGCAACTCTGTCTGCACCAAGTGACGGCTCAATACAATACGGAACGTATTTTTCGTTTGTGATTGGGTCCATATATTCCATACTTTCACCGCTGTGTTCCATATGTTGCTTTAAGTCATAATCGGTTCTGTCTGCAATACCCCAAAGTTCACCCCAACCGAATGGGAATACAAATTCAATATCGGCAGTTGCATTTGAATAGAATGCAAGTTCTTCAGGTGAGTGATCTCTGAAACGCAAGTTTTCTTTTCTTATACCAAGGTTAAGTAAGAAATTCATACAGTATTCTTTCCAATATGCGTGCCACTCAAGGTCTGTACCCGGTGCACAGAAAAATTCAAGTTCCATTTGTTCAAATTCTCTTGTACGGAATGTGAAGTTACCCGGTGTGATTTCGTTTCTGAATGATTTACCGATTTGTCCGATGCCGAAAGGTACTTTTTTACGGCTTGTACGTTGTACGTTTTTGAAGTTTACGAAAATACCTTGTGCAGTTTCCGGACGAAGATATACTACTGATGAAGAATCTTCTGTAACACCTTGGAATGTCTTGAACATAAGGTTAAATTCACGAATATCAGTAAAGTTTTGCTTGCCGCATTTTGGGCAGACAATGTTATTTTCTGTGATGTATTCAACCATCTTTTCTTTGCTCCAACCGTCAACTGTGATGTCCTCACCTTTTTCGTGTGCAAAGTCTTCAATCAGCTTGTCCGCTCTGTGACGTGATTTACATTCTTTACAGTCCATAAGAGGATCCGAGAAACCGCCGACGTGACCCGACGCAACCCATGTTTCTGGGTTCATAAGGATTGCACAGTCAAGACCTACATTATATTTTGATTCCTGTATGAATTTTTTCCACCAAGCTTTTTTTACGTTGTTCTTAAATTCAACACCGAGAGGACCGTAATCCCAAGTGTTTGCAAGACCTCCGTAAATTTCACTGCCTGGGTACACATAGCCTCTGCCTTTACAAAGCGCTACGATTTTGTCCATTGTTTTATCTGCGTTATTCATTATAAAAAAGTCATCCTTTCAAATTATTACATAATTACATATACATATAGTTTATAAAAACTGACGGTGTTTGTCAAGGCTATTCCGAAAAATATTGACGTTATAAGTATTATTTTTTTGAATTTTCGGAATATAAAAATTTTGGGGACAGAAAAGGTTATGTAAACTGTGAATGTGTTAATAAAGTTATCCACGTTGGGTGCATAACGCGTGGATAACTTTGATATTTACGGATAAATCGGGCGTGAATTGCGTGGATAAGTGCGTGGATAGAGTGGATATTAACACAGCTGTAACATTGCTGTAATGTAAATTATGCAAACCGCAATGTGAGCGTAATATTTGTGGCTTGACAGTGTGGGTGGAAAGTTATAAAATTATGGATATAATTTTTGTGGTGGCAATACTGATAAATGAAAGGAATAGGAATGAAAACAAAAACGACATATATATGCAGTGAATGTGGGTACAAATCACCGAAGTGGCTGGGAAAATGCCCAGGCTGTAACAGTTGGAACACCATACAGGAAACTGTTATTACGGAAAAGAAAACGTCTGCTACGCGTGCAATGTCTATAAGTAACGGCGGAAGTGTGCGTATGCCGAAAAAAATCGGTGATGTAAAAGTCGGATATGAAACACGTTACAAAACCGGTTTACAGGAGCTTGACAGAGTGCTTGGCGGCGGAATTGTACAGGGTGAATTAATACTTGTAGGCGGTGACCCGGGTATCGGTAAATCAACATTACTTTTGCAAATTTGCCAAAAAGCCGGTGAAGAAAGAAAAATTTTATATGTTTCGGGTGAGGAATCGGAGGGACAAATTAAAATTCGTGCTGAAAGATTGGGCGTTACAACGGAAAATCTATATCTTGTTTCCGAAACAGATGTTGAAACGGTTATAGAATGTATAAACGAAATTAAACCCGACATTGTTATTATTGACTCAATTCAAACGATGAACAGACAGGATATTGCCTCTGCGGCAGGAAGTGTTCCGCAGGTAAGAGAGGCTACTAACGCTTTTATGCACATTGCAAAGTCGCTCGGCATTTCTATGTTTATAGTCGGTCACGTTACAAAAGAGGGGGCAATCGCAGGTCCGAGAGTGCTTGAACATATGGTCGACTGTGTGCTTTATTTTGAGGGTGACAGACAGCTTTCGTTCAGGATTTTAAGAGCGGTTAAAAATCGTTTCGGCTCGACTAACGAAATCGGTGTATTTGAAATGTGTGACAGCGGTCTCAGAGAAGTCGAAAATCCGTCAATGATGCTTTTGGAGGGCAGAAATGTTGATATATCGGGCAGTGCGATTGTGTGTACGATGGAGGGCAGTCGTGGTGTCATGGCTGAAATTCAAGCACTCGTTACACCGACCGGATTCGGTAATCCGCGTCGTATGACAAACGGTATTGATGTTAATCGTGTGCTGTTGCTTATCGCGGTACTTGAAAAACGTGCAAGAATGAATTTGTCAAATTCAGACATTTATGTTAATGTTGCAGGCGGACTTCGTATTGATGAAACGGCGGTTGATTTGGGTATCTGTGCCGCTGTCGCGACAAGTCAGGCGGATATTCCTCTGCCGCCGGATATGATATTTATCGGTGAAGTCGGTCTTGGCGGTGAACTTAGAGGTGTTTCGCAGCTTGAAAAGCGTATTAATGAGGCGGCTAAACTGGGGTTTAAGTCGGCGATTGTGCCGAAACAATCGCTTAGAGGTGTGAAAATTCCCGACGGTTTTGCGGCTTACGGGATTAAGACGATTTCGGAAATGATTAATATGCTTAGAAGAAAATGACAGAAAAGCCACCCCTCAGTCGGTGTTGCCGACAGCTCCCCTTAAGGGGAGCCTTATAGGGCGGCCGATGACCGCCCCTACGAAGTAAGTGCAGTATATGGTGGTGTGTAGGGGCGACCATTGGTCGCCCGCTTTGAATGAGATGCGGATTGTGTGAAAGTATGGGACGGTGCCACAATGCCCCGTGTTGTAGATAATAGAGGAAAATAATAGACAGAAAAGCCACCCCTCAGTCGGCGTTGCCGACAGCTCCCCTCAAGGGGAGCCTTACGGAAGAGGGCATATATAAAAAAGTCTCTCCTTGAGGAGAGGTGTCACGAAGTGACGGAGCGGTGGCTTGAGGTCATCAATCGCTATTTATGCGGAGAGTTGACAATTTTATTGTTTTATATTATAATTAATTAGATTAGAAAATGATGTTTTAAGGAGTTTTCGGGAGTGGAAGAAAAGAGAACAGGCGGCGGAAAAGAATTTATATTTTCGCTTTTATGGGCTGTCATATTTATGATTTTAGGACAATATATAATTTTTATTTTGCCAAGCTACAAAATAATCGGTACGATAATAACGATACTTTTATTTTGTATATTGGGTTTCTTTGTTCTGACGCGTTATGCGGCGATATTTACTTACAGCGTTAAAGACGATATTGTGCGCGTAAACCGTGCAATCGGTCACAGAAACAAAGAAGTTGAATTTTATATATCGGACGTGAAGTCTGTTACCAGACAAAAACCGAAAAAAACTCCGAAAACGATATACAATATGCGTGCGAGTGTATTTTCGCCTAAAAAGGTTTGGTACGTTGTTTACGAAAAGAACAGAATAGAAAATATGCTTGTTTTTGAGCCGTCGCAGAAAATGGCTGAAAAGATTAAGAGCAGAGCGAAAAACAGCAAAGCTTAAACATTTTGGAAGGAATGGTTTTATAATATGGTAAACGTGATAGGGGTACGATTTAAGCCGGCAGGCAAAACGTACTATTTTGATCCGCTTGATTTTGATATAAAACAAGGCGACAGTGTAATTGTCGAAACTTCAAGAGGTATTGAATACGGTGAAGTCGTTATGAGCAAAAAGGCTATTGATAACGACCAATTCAAGAAACCTTTAAAGGGTGTTATCCGTATCGCAACCGAAGAAGATACCGAAAAAAGCAAAAGGAACAGAGAGCTTGAAAAAGAGGCTTACAAGATATGTTTGGAGAAAATTCAAAATCACAAGCTTGAAATGAAACTTGTCGAAGTTGAATACACATTTGACGGAAACAAGATTTTATTCTATTTTACCGCGGACGGAAGAATTGACTTCCGTGAACTTGTAAAAGACTTGGCTATGGTCTTTAAGACAAGAATTGAACTTCGTCAAATCGGCGTCAGAGATGAGGCGAAAACTCTCGGAAGTATCGGTGTATGCGGCAGAGGTTTATGTTGCAGTCAGTTCCTCGGTGAGTTCGCTCCGGTGTCTATAAAAATGGCAAAGGAACAGGGACTTTCACTTAATCCGACTAAAATTTCGGGTGCTTGCGGACGTCTTATGTGTTGTTTGAAATATGAACAGGATACATATGAGGAACTTTTAAAGGTTACACCGAAACAGGGTGCTATCGTAAAAACTCCCGAAGGTACGGGCAGTGTTGAATATGTCAGCTTGCTTAAAGGTCTGGTTAAAGTTAAACTTGACGACGAAAACGAAAAAACTTTAAAAGAGTTTAATGTTGCGGACGTTAAAGTTCTCAAAAAAGGCAAAAACAACGAGTCTTCAGAGGAAGAAATCGGTGAGTAAAATATTTTGAAAAACTATTGAAGTATATCAATTTTCGTGTTATAATCATATCAGCAATATCAAATGAGGAGGTGTATTTCAATGGCATATAAGATTTCTGATGCTTGCATTTCATGCGGTGCTTGCGCTGCTGAATGTCCTGTAAGTGCAATCAGCGAGGGTGACACTCAATACGTTATAGATGACGCTACTTGTATCGAATGTGGTGCATGTGCCGGTGTCTGTCCGGTAGGCGCTCCTGCACAAGCGTAATTAAAAATGAACTGAGAAGGTGTTGTATAAGAGAAATCTTTGCAACACCTTTTTACATTATATAAATTTATGGAGGGGTAAGGCTATGAAAAGAGTTACGCTTATAATAACTGCCGTTTTGACGGTTCTTATGCTTACGGCGTGTTCTTCAAATAAGGTGGTTTATGAAAGTGATACCGAAAGTCAAGCGGGTAACAAGGCTTGGACTGTTCTTATATATATGTGCGGCGGTGACGATGAATCCGTAAACGGTGATTATTCAAAAAAACTTGATGAAATTATGAATGTAAATTATTCGGATAATATAAATGTCATTGTGCAAACAGGCGGCAGCAGTAAGTGGCACACTAAGAATATATACAGCGATTATTGTCAAAGATTTAAAGCCGGTAAGAATAAGCTTTATCTTGAGGATCAGTCTATGGCGGCAAATATGGGTGACTACAATACTCTTGCTAATTTTATATCATGGGGTACGTCAAAGTATAAAGCAAACCATTATATGCTTATTTTATCAGGTGCAGGCGGCGGATTGATGAACGGTATGGCTTATGACGAGCTTAACGGCAACGACAGCCTTAATCTTGAAGAAATTTCATACGGAATCAGTGCGGCGGGCGTAAATTTTGATATGCTGTCTTTCGATTCGTCGCTTATGGGAAGTCTTGAAATTGCGGCGGAGATGTCTATGTGTGCCGATTATATGACTGCACCGCAGGACGTTATCGGAAATGATGAATGGAATTATGAATATGTTTTACAGTATTTGTCCGACAATCCGTCAACTGATTCTCAAGGTATCGGTGAGGCAGTGTGTGACGGATATTATGCAAAGTGTGAAGAAAAAGGCACTGACAAAGACGCGGCAATGTCTTGCGTTGCTTTAGACAATATGTCTACGCTTAATCAGGCGTTTGACGGTATGGCAGGTGATATGCTTACCGCAACGGACAGCCTTTTAAATTATGTCAATCTTTCAAAGGCGATAAGCGGTGTACAGCTTTACGGCGGTGCAACGGTTGATGAGGGATTTTCAAATTCCGTTGATTTAGGCGATATGGCGGTTAAAACAAGTGAATTTGTCGGAAACACGTCGGACGTGCTTATTAACACGTTAAATGAAACCGTTTTATACAGAGTGTGCGGTGAGAGAAAAGCTAATTCGACAGGTCTTGCACTATATTATCCGCTTTGGGAAAACAATGACGAACTTCAAGAGTATATGGAGATTTCAAACAGTGTTAAATATAAGGAATTTCTACGCAAGATATGTACTCGGTGCAATGTAGAAGATACGTCAAATACAGAAGATTTTAATTCTTCCTGGGCGTGGAATACATATAATCAAGATATGCAGACTATGGAATATAAGACTATTTTGGACGGCAATTCGTATGAACTGAATATTCTCGGCAATATGGATATGTTCAAAAGTGTGGATATAAACGTGTATAAGGCGGATAAAAAGAGCGGAAACTATACATATATAGGTAAATACAGCGATTTGGACGGTGACTGGGATGCAGGTATTTTTAAAGATGATTTTAACGGCAAAATGCTTAGATTATGCGGTAAAAATATATCGGTTAATCTTGTCGGAAAATATGACGGTTATGAGATTTATTCGGCTCCGATTATATTAAACGGCAAAAGAAGCAATGTTCGCATTATGCACGATACCGAAAAAGACAGTTACAAAATTATTGGTGCTTGGGGCGGTCTTGATTCGACAAACGGCAGAGCATATACGAATTTGAAAAAGATTGGTTTCTTTGATAAAATAACTCCTATTCTTACGGTATATGACGCGGAACACAACTCAAACGACAATATAACAGGTTCATGGACTTTAAAAATGTTCGGCGGTGTGAAAAAAGCAAATATTTCAGACGGAGCTTATATTTTTGAATACGAACTTACCGACATATACGGTTTGAAACGACGCGGTACAGCGGTTAAAGCGAATGCGGGCGGCGGAAACATCAGATTTGAATAAAGAGGGCTTAACAATGGGTTATACAGAAAATTTAATTGATTTTATCGGAAAAAGTACGGATTGTTACCATGCGGTCAAAACCGCAAAGGACAGGCTTGACGAAAACGGTTTTACGGAACTTTTTGAGGGTGACAAGTGGGATGTACAAAACGACGGTAAATATTACGTTATACGAAATTCGTCATCAATAATTGCGTTTGAAATGCCGAAAAAGGATTTCGGTGCGTTTATGATTTGTGCCTCTCATACCGATTCGCCGTCATTCAAGCTAAAGCCTGATTTTGAAATAAATGCGGACGGCTGTATAAAGTTGAGTGTTGAGGGTTACGGCGGTATGATAATGTCGTCGTGGCTTGACAGACCGCTGTCGATAAGCGGAAGAATTGTTACGGCAAAGGATGGTAAGGTTGAAACGAAACTTGTCAATATAGACAGGGATTTACTTGTTATTCCGTCACTTGCAATTCATATGAGCAGAGATATTAATAAGGGTTATGAATTTAATATAAGACGTGATATGTGTCCGATAGCGTCGGAGAAAAACGGCAGAATTGAGGATATTATTGCAGAAAATGTCGGCGTAGATAAAGAGGAAATATTGGGTTTTGATTTGTCGCTTTACAATCGTATGCGCGGTACTGTTTTAGGCACGGACGGAGAATATTTTTCCGCACCGCGAATTGATGATTTACAGTGTATGTACAGTACACTTGAGGGATTTTTAAATTCCGAAAGTGATGATAATGTAACTGTTTTCGCCGCGTTTGACAATGAAGAAGTCGGCAGCGGTACAAAGCAAGGTGCTAAATCGTCATTTTTGCGTGATGTGCTTGAAAGAATTTGCAATAATTCGGAAACGTACAAAAGAGCCGTTGCTAAAAGCTTTATGTTATCGTGCGACAATGCTCATGCGGTGCATCCGAATTTTGCGGACAAGTCGGACGGTACAAACCGTGTGTATATGAACGGCGGTATTGTGATTAAGTACAATGCAAATCAAAGATACACCACTGATGCGGTATCGGAGGCGGTTGTTAAGTATGTGTGCAAAAATGCAGGTGTACCGTATCAGATGTATGCAAACAGAAGTGATATTCCGGGCGGTTCAACGCTTGGAAATCTTTCAAATGAAAAGGTTTCGCTGAATACCGCAGACATCGGTCTTGCACAGCTTGCCATGCACTCGTCATATGAAACGGCGGGAAGTCGTGATACGGAATATATGGTGAAAATGATAAAAGAATTTTATAAAACGGAAATTGTGCTTTAATGTTGTATTCAGCTTGACATAGCACAGGATATTTTATATAATAAATAAGATAAGTTAGTATAAAAACAAAGGAGAATAGATAAATTATGAAATCAATGGGCGTAAATGAGATTCGTGAAAAGTTTCTTAGCTTTTTTGAATCAAAAGGTTGTTTAAGACTTGGAAGTTTTCCGCTTATACCGAAGAATGACGCAAGTTTGCTACTTATAAATTCGGGTATGGCACCGATGAAACCTTGGTTCCAAAACCCTGAAACAGCACCTAAAAGACGAGTTACGACTTGTCAGAAATGTATCAGAACAGGTGATATTGAAAATGTCGGAAAGACTGCACGTCACGGCACTTTCTTTGAAATGCTCGGTAACTTCTCTTTCGGAGATTACTTTAAAAAAGAGGCAACTGCTTGGGCGTGGGAATTCTTCACTAAGGTTATGGAAATTCCGCAGGAACGTCTTTGGATTTCAGTGTATGAAGAAGATGACGAGGCAAGAGATATTTGGGTAAATGAAGTTGGCGTTGACCCTACTCACATCGTTAAGCTTGGTAAAGAGGACAACTTCTGGGAACACGGTACAGGCCCTTGCGGTCCTTGTTCGGAAATATATTTTGACCGCGGCGAAGAATACGGCTGCGGTGAGCCAGGCTGCGGTGTCGGCTGTGAATGTGACAGATTTATGGAAGTTTGGAACCTTGTATTTACGCAGTTCGACAAAGACGAGGACGGCAACTATAACCGTTTACCGAATCCTAACATTGATACGGGTATGGGTCTTGAAAGACTTGCCGTTGTTATGCAAGGTGTTGACAATCTTTTTGAGATTGACACTGTTCAAGACGTTATGAAACATATTTGCCGTATCGCAAATATTGAATACAAAAAGGACGATAAAAAAGATGTTTCTCTAAGAGTTATAACCGACCATATCAGAAGTACGGTTATGATGGTTTCGGACGGTGTTATTCCGTCAAACGAGGGCAGAGGTTACGTTCTTCGCCGTCTTTTAAGACGTGCCGCAAGACACGGTAAATTGCTTGGCATAAACAAGCAGTTCTTGTTTGAGGTTGCCGATACTGTAATCGACTGTTCAAAGGGTGCTTATCAGGAACTTGAGGAAAAGAGAGATTATATCAGAAACATAATCAAGAAAGAAGAAGAACGCTTTGACGCTACAATCGACAATGGTCTTAACGTGCTTAACGGATATATCGAAGCGGCTCAAAAAGAGGGCAGAAAAGAACTTACAGGCAAAGAGGCATTTAAGCTTCACGACACATACGGTTTCCCTGTTGACCTTACAATAGAAATGGCTGAAGAAAAAGGTCTTGAAGTTGATGTTGACGGCTTTAACAAGGCTATGCAGGAACAAAAGGATACTGCAAGGGACGCTCGCACCGAAGGCTCAAGCTGGGACGGCAACGAAACATTTGAATTTGAAAATGCAGAGCCGACTGTATTTGTCGGTTACGATACACTTGAAACAGACGCAAAAGTTGTAGGCATTGTTGTTGAAGACGAGGGTGTTTGTGATACAATAATCGAAAATCAAAAGGGATTTATCGTTACAGACAAAACTCCTTTCTATGCTGAAATGGGTGGTCAGGTAGGCGACATCGGTACTATTACAATAAACGGTAAGGCTGCCAATGTTGTTAATACAACAAAGACTGAGGACGGTTATTATCTTCACGAAACAGAAGTTCAGCTTACACCGATTAAGGTTGGCGATACGGTTACAATGTCTGTTGACAAAGTACACAGAACAGACGTTTGCCGTAACCATACCGCAACTCACATTCTTGACAAGGCACTTCGTGACGTACTTGGTTCACACGTTGCGCAAGCAGGTTCGCTTGTTGAAAGTGACAGACTTCGTTTTGACTTCTCTCACTTTGAGGCTATGACAACAGAACAGATTAAACAGGCTGAGGCTATTGTTAATGAAAAAATTCTTGAAAGCATTGACGTAACTGTACAGGAATTACCTATTGAAGAGGCTAAAAAGCTTGGTGCTATTGCATTGTTCGGCGAAAAGTACGGTGATGTTGTAAGAGTTGTTTCTGTTGGCGATTACAGTGTTGAATTCTGTGGCGGTACTCACCTTACAAATACTGCTCAATGCGGTTTGTTTAAGATTATTTCTGAAAGCGGTGTTGCGGCAGGTGTAAGACGTATTGAGGCTGTGACAGGTAAGGGTGTGCTTGAATATATCAATAACAGTGACAGACTTATTGAAAAGACTGCGGCTGCGTTAAAGATTAATCAAATTAATGAAATTGATCACAAGGCTGAAAGCGTTATGGCACAGTGCCGTGAGCTTGAAAAGGCTGTTGATTCGTTTAAGGAAAAAATGGCTGCCGCAAAGGCAAACAACATTATGACAGGTATTAAGCATATCGGCGAAATCAGCTTGATTACCGCACAGGTTGACGGTATGGGTGCTGATGAAATGAAGTCTATGGCTGATAAGATTAAGGCGGAAGTTCCGAACAGTGTTGCTGTTATGGGTGCTGAAACTGACGGTAAGATTACGTTTGTTGCTATGGCGTCAAAGGAGGCTGTTAAGCTGGGCGTTCATTGCGGTAAGATTATTAAGGATATTACGGCTGTTGCAGGCGGCCGCGGCGGCGGTAAGCCTGATATGGCGCAAGGCGGCGGCAGTGACGCGAGCAAGATTGATGACGCGTTGGCTAAGGTTGACGAAATCGTTGCGGAACAGATTAAGTAATTGAGAATAGCGTAAACGGTTTGGACTATTGTATTGTAGGGGCGACCATTGGTCGCCCGCAATGTTGAGGTATTAAAAGGGCGGCCGATGACCGCCCGTACGAAAGATATAATAGATAAGAGAGAAAAGATAATAGAGAATAGATATGAGTCACCACTCCGGCACTGCGTGCCACCTCTCCTTAAGGAGAGGCAAAAAGGCTCCCAAAGAGGGGAGTTGTCGGCAAAGCCGACTGAGGGGTGGTGTGAAATACAAAGGAGTGAATAAAATGGATTGTTTATTCTGCAAAATAATTGACGGAGAAATTCCGTCAAATAAGGTATATGAAGATGATATGATGTTAGCATTCCGTGACATCAATCCGCAAGCACCGGAGCACATTGTTATTGTGCCGAAGTGTCACATTGCAAGTGCGAATGAAATTAATGCGGAAAACGTAAAGTATGTTGCGGCTATATGGGAAAAGATACCGCAGATTGCGTCTGAATTGGGATTTGCCGAAAACGGTTACAGAGTTGTAAACAACTGTGGCGAGGACGGCGGTCAGACTGTTCCGCATTTACATTTTCACCTTATGGGCGGTAAGAAGTTTACGGACCTTTAATAAGAAAATTAAATCTGTCGGAAAAATACCGACACGATAGCAGAGGTCGAGAAATTAGTTCGGATTTTGTGAAAATGAACTCGTCGGCGTACATGGGTACGTTAGAGTTTATTTTCGCAAAAAGTGCACAGGCAAGCCGTATATCGAAGATAGGCTTGCCTGTTATTTTTTATAGCTATAAATTAAATTATAAAATATAAAAATAATATCTTGCACGTTCCGGACAATTTGTCGACAATCTGACTGCCGTTTTAAACGGCAGTTTTTTTTGTCAAAAAACGGTTTACTTTTGTATATCTTTATTATATAATAATATAATAGGATTAGTTTAATTAGGAGGAAATTAAGAATGGGAAAACTATTTGGAACGGACGGTATAAGAGGTATCGCCAACAAAGACCTTACTGCCGAATTGGCTTTTAAAACAGGTCAAAGCGGTGCATATGTGCTTACAAAACATTCTTCAAAAAGACCGAGAATACTTATTGGTAAAGATACAAGAAAATCAGGTGATATGCTTGAGGCGGCTCTTACTGCCGGACTTTGTTCGATGGGCGCAAAGGTTATTCCTTTGGGTGTAGTTCCTACACCGGCTGTTGCATATCTTACAAGATACTACAAGGCTGATGCAGGTGTTGTTATCTCTGCATCTCACAATCCATGCGAATACAACGGTATAAAGTTCTTTAACAGTGACGGATACAAGCTAAGTGACGGAATTGAAAACGAAATTGAAAGTTATATACTTGGTGAAAAGGCGATCGAAGAATTGCCTACTCACGGCAAAGTCGGTTATGTAAGTGCTAACCACAACGCTGTTGAGGATTATGTTGCGTTTGCTGTTTCTACGATTGACTGCCGTCTTGACGGTATGAAAATCGCTGTTGACTGTGCAAACGGTGCAAGTTATGAAACTGCTTTCAAAGCTCTTAACAAGCTTGGTGCAAACGTTGAGGCTATACACAACACTCCTGACGGTGTAAACATCAATCATATGTGCGGTTCTACTCATATGGAAAGTTTACAGGCTTACGTTACTTCAATCGGTGCGGACATCGGTATAGCTTTTGACGGTGACGCGGACAGAATGTTGGCTGTGGACGAAAACGGCAAGCTTATTGACGGTGACCAGATTATGGCGGCTTGTGCAAAGTTTATGCGTGATAACGGTACATTGAAGCAAAATACTCTTGTTGCAACGGTTATGAGTAATCTTGGCTTATTTATGGCAGGTGAAAAAATCGGTATCAACATTCCGCGAACAAAAGTAGGTGACAGATATGTACTTGAAGAAATGCTTGCAAAGGGTTACAATATCGGCGGTGAACAATCCGGTCACATCATTTTCCTTGACCACAACACAACAGGTGACGGTCTTGTAAGTGCTTTGCAATTCTTATCGGTACTTAAAAAGACAGGTATGAAAGCGTCTGAGGCGGCAAGCATTGTAACGGTTATGCCGCAAGTGCTTAGAAATGCCGTTGTAAAACTTGAAAATAAAAACAGTTATATGGAAAATGAAGAAATAGCTGCGGCTTGCAAGGCTCTTGAAGATGAATTTGCCGGCGAGGGCAGAGTCCTTATCAGACCTTCGGGTACTGAACCGCTTGTTCGTGTTATGATTGAGGGTAAGGACGAAGAATACATCACAAAGAAAGCTGAGGAACTTGCAGAACTTATTGAAAAAATCTTGGGATAAAAGTGGTTGTAAGAAATATGGATAAAATAATTTCACTAATGATAACTGCTGTTATGACTGTTACGTCGTGCAGTTTTAAAGGTGAAAATCCGCTTGACGGCAAAAGAATTGCATTTATTGGTGACAGTATCAGTTACGGCACTAATTGGCAAGGCGGTTACGGCAAGTTGATTGGGGAACAATATAATATGAATGTTACAAATGTCAGCAAGGGCGGTGCTACTCTTGCTGACAATGTGCATTGGTCGGAAAATTCAGACGGATACAGACCGTATATTACGGATATGCTCGATAACCTTGACGGCGATTATGAATATATCATTGCCGAGGGCGGTTTGAATGATTTTTGGGGCCATTCGGAACTTGGAGAAATTACAGACGGTTTCAGCGGTGATTTTGATGAAAACACAATGACCGGCGGTATGGAAAAAATGTTTTTTGAAATTAGAAATGATTTTCCTAACTCGAAAGTAGGGTTTGTTATTACACATGATCCGTTTACATATGACGCCGAAGGTAATTTTGAATCGTATTATGAGCGTATAAAAGAAGTATGCGACAAGTGGGATGTTTCGTATCTTGATTTGTATGCAAAAAATAATTCCGATACAGGTGTAAATGTGCGTGACGATGATATGCGCAAGCTGTATTTTGGAACAGAAAGTAAGCCTGACGGTGACGGCACTCATCCGAACGAACTCGGTTATCAGGCTATTTATGTTGAGCCGATGATACCTTGGCTGAAATCTTTATAAAATGGATAGGTGAATGATGAAGGATTTAATTATAAACGGAAGCAGACAGCTTGATATACCGCTTGATGATGTGCAAGTTGATAAACTTATGGAATATGCGCGTCTTTTGGTTGAGTGGAACGAAAAGATTAATCTTACTGCGATAACAGATGATGAGGGCATTGTAACAAAACATTTTCTTGACTCGCTGACCGCAATAAAGACGGGATATGTCAAGGGAAAAGTGATTGACGTCGGAACAGGTGCGGGTTTCCCCGGACTTGTGCTGAAAATCGCAAAGCCTGAAATTAAGCTGACTTTGCTTGACAGTCTTAATAAGCGAATTAACTTTTTAAAGGACGTTTGTGAAAAAGTTGATATAAATGATGTGGAATTTGTCCATTCGCGTGCGGAGGACGGCGGTAAAAACAGAGATTACAGAGGTAAGTTCGATACCGTTGTGTCGCGTGCAGTGGCTAATTTGACTGTGCTTTCGGAGTGGTGTATTCCGTTTTTGAAACAAGGCGGTTACTTCCTTGCTTTGAAAGGCCCGTTGGCAGAGCAGGAAGTAAAGGACGCTAAACGTGCCATAAAAATACTCGGCGGACAGATTGAGGACATTGTTGAGGCGGAAATTCCGTTCACCGAATTGAAACACAAGATAATAGTTATAAAAAAAGTAGGACAAACTCCGCTTAAATATCCGAGAAAACCGGGTATTGCAACAAAAACTCCTATCGGAACTTGTTACAATTTGGTGAAATAAAAAAATTAAATTGAATATTGTCGAATTATAATTGCAAAAAGTGCTTGCAATATGGAAATGTTATGCTATAATAGTAAATGTAAGGCAGATAGTATCGATACGGTACATTTCTAACAAGGTTTCCCCAAGGCCTTGTTCTACCCCCAAAATGTCTTACACCTTCCACCACCGAGGGTAAACAGCGATAATGTTGTTACATCAAGTGTAAACATCAATGCCGAACATTATCGCTGGTTACTCTTTTTAAATTCTTAATAAATTAAGAATTTAAAAAGAGTAGTGATTAAAATGTCCGTGCGAGAATTTCTTCGCGAGGCTCAGAAAACGCACATGGACAAACAAAGGGTGTGTGGGATATATTTTTTAACTATTCAGTGTAAAATAATGTAAATTAGCATAGGAGAAATTTCCATGATTAGTTTCCTTAGAAAATCAACGGTACAAGATAAAATGCGGATTGTATCACTTCCGCTTTATATGATAGCACCAAATCCTAATCAGCCGAGAAAATATTTTGAACCGCAAGCTATGGAGGAATTGAAAAATTCTATAATGGAATACGGTTTAATTCAGCCGGTAACGGTACGCAGGCGCAGCGGTGAATATGAGCTTGTAGCAGGTGAAAGACGTTTTCGTGCTGCACAAATGGCGGGACTTGACGAAATACCGGCGGTTATAATTGAGGCTGACAATGATAAATCGGCAATTTTGGCTTTACTTGAAAATTTGCAGAGAGAGGATTTATCGTTTTTTGAGATAGCGGAAAGTTATAAAAGTCTTATTCGTGAACAGGGACTTACACAAACGGAGTTGGCTTTGAAAGTAGGAAAAAGTCAAGCATCGGTTGCAAACAAAATACGATTATTAAAACTGCCTCCGCTTGTGAAAAAATTAATAAGAGATTACGACCTTACGGAACGTCACGCGAGAGCTTTGCTGTTGCTTAACAATGAAGAAAAACAGCTTGAGGCTGTCAAACTTATTTGCCGTGACAATATGAATGTTACACAAGCAGAAGAACTTGTACGCACCATGAATATTCCGAAACCGAAACCTATCAATGACCTTCGCATAACAACTGCAAAAGATGTTAAAGTATTCAAAAACACCGTAAAACGTGCGGTTGATTTGATGAAAAAAAGCGGCATAGACGCAAGAATCGAAGAAAATTCTTTTGAATGGGGAACGGAATACATAATTAAAATAAAAAAGACTGACAAAAAATAAATGTTTACATTACCTCCTTTGCGGTATATAATAAGCAAAAGGAGGTTTTTTAGTGTGGAAAAATCAATAAAACTTGTTGCATTTGATATGGACGGAACTGTTTTAGACAGTAAACTGCGTTTGCCGAAAGGTCTGTTTGAAATGATTGAGTCACATCCCAACGTGAAATTTGTTGTCGCAAGCGGCAGGCAGTATTACAGTCTTTTGAATATATTTAATCCGATTAAGGATAAATTGATTTTTATTTCTGAAAACGGTGGAATTATAATGGAAAAGGACAAGGTTATTCATATTATGCCCGTTCCTGACGATAAGGCTTTGGAAGTGCTTGATTTGGTGAGTGAGGACAAAGGGATTTATCCTGTGCTTGGGTGCGAAAAGACATCTTATATAGAAAACCCGCCTGAATATGTTATGAACGATGTCGCACAATATAATGTGCGTTTGGAAACTGTTGATGACATAAAATCGGTGGTGGGCAAGGATAATATTTTAAATCTTGCGCTTTACTGCCACAAAAGAGCAAAGGATAATATACTTCCCAAACTCGCGGATATAAGCGGTGATTTGAAAGCTGTTTTATCGGCGGAAAGTTGGGTTGATGTTATTAATGCAAATGTAAATAAGGGCAACGCAATTAAGGTTATTCAGGAAATTTTCGGTATTTCGCCCGAAGAATGTGTTGCGTTCGGTGATTATATGAATGATTATGAAATGCTCCAAAATTGCGGCGAAAGTTACGCCATGGAAAATGCACACGATGAAATTAAAAAAGTTGCAAAATACATCGCACCGTCAAATGATGATGAGGGTGTAATGCAGGTATTAAAGAAAATATTGTGATGAAACTAAAAAAATCCGTCATTTGACGGATTTTTTGCGTACAAATAAAAGGTATGTATAAAATACCTTTTATTTGATTAAAGCGTTTTAATATATGTTTTTGCAAACTCCTCTAAAAGTTCGTCACGTTCTATTTTAACAATCAGACCTCTTGCACCGTTATAGCTTGTTATGTAGGTCGGGTCGCCTGAAAGGATATATCCTACTATTTGGCTGATAGGATCATAGCCTTTGATTTTCAGTGCCTCATATACTTTGGCAACTATTTCTCTGACTTCCTTTTCCTTATCAAACTCAAGGTTGATTTTCATTGTTTCGTTAAATTCCATGATATTCACCCTTTCTGCTAAAAATAGCATATCATTTATTTATAGCATAGTACAAATACAATAAAATTGCAAGTGCTTTAGCTAAAATTTTATAATAAATTAATATTTATACATTATTTAATCGAGTTCAAACAGATTCTCAACGTTATTGACAGGTCCGACTGCTGAAATACACATAGTCGAACTGTCGAGAACTCTGTCTATTATTTCCGCAACCGAATCGGCATTTACTGCGTCGATTTTTTTCAGTGCTTCTTCCTGTGTGTATATCGGTTTATTCAAAAGCAATGAGCGACCTGCGCCTTGCATTCTTGCGCCTGTGCTTTCGCTTGAAAGTATATAATTACCTTTAAGCTGTTCTTTTGCTTTTGTGATTTCTGCCGATGTCAGCTTATTGCGTTTAATCGTATTGATTTCTTTTGAAATAAGATGTGCGACTTCGCCAAGACTCTCGGGACTCATTCCGGCAGAAATATCAAATACGCCCGTATTGATATACGCACTGTGTCCCGCACTTATCGAATACACCAAACCACGCTGTTCGCGTATGTTTTGGAACAATCTTGACGACATTCCGCTGCCGAACACGTTGTTAAACACAAGCAGACTGTACACCGATTCGTCCATAACATCAATGCCTTTGAACGTTGCGACAAGCTGGACTTGTTCAATATCTTTTTCTTTTACGATATTATTCTTGCTTATATAAGGTGCGTCGGGAAGATACGGTTTTGTGTCAAGCATTTTTTTTGTACCGAAATACTTTTCAAGAAGTTCAAAAAACGTATCGTCAAAATTTCCTGATACTGATATTATAGTATTCGCACTTGTATAATGATTATTCATATAGTTTCTCATTATATCCGGCGTTATGCTGTCAAGACTTTCATATGTGCCGAGAATCGTTCTGCCCATAGGTGTGTCGCCCCATGCGGCGTATGACGAAAGGTCATACACAAGATCTTCCGGACTGTCCTCATACATACGGATTTCTTCTTTTATAACCTGTCTTTCAAGTGCCATATCATCAGGTGAAAGACTCGGATTATAAAGCATATCCGAAAGAATTTCAAGTGCAATCGGAATATGCGAATCAAGTGTTTTTGTGTAAAAACAAGTATATTCACGCGAAGTAAATGCGTCAAGCTGACCGCCGACCGAATCTATTTCGTGTGCAATTTGTGCCGCCGACCGATTTTTCGTTCCCTTAAAAAGCATATGCTCGATAAAATGAGAAATTCCGTTTACTTCTTTATTTTCATATCGTGAGCCGTTGCCTACCCATACTCCGATTGAGATTGACTTTAGGTAATCAATCTTTTCGGCAACTACTTTTATACCGTTTGAAAGTGTTTTATATTGATACAATATTATACTCCTTTATCATATATATTATTAGACGTAAATTTATACTGATTTGTTCCAAATTCGACTAAAATTTTCGCTTTATCTCGCGTACCAAGCCAAATACACGAATACGTGTAACATCTTCGTTTTCAAAACGTCTGACAGGGTACATTGGGTTTATGGAGTGAAGTTCGATAAAATCGGGTCCGTATACGATTTTCTTTACAACGCCGTCCTCTTCATCTATCATAACAACCGCATAACTGCCACTGTCAACCGACGACTGACATCTGACAAGCACAAGGTCGCCCTCCATAAAAAGCGGATACATACTGTCACCGACAACACGGAGAAAAACGAACGGTTCGTCACCGCGAACGTCATTTTTACTGACAGGTTCGTAATCTGTGATATTTGTTTCGGCAAAGCAGCTCAGACCCGCCGCAACTCTGCCGATTATCGGAATATTTACATAGTTTGACGTATCGGCTACTTCAACGTTATTCGGCATATCCTCCCAACCGAGAAGATATTCGGGGGAAGTATCAAGACATTGTGCAAGCTTTATAAGCGAGTCGCGTTTTATGTTTTTTACTGTCCCTTTTTCGTATTTTTGGATTGCCGCTTTTTGCACACCGATTTTTGCTCCAAGCTCCTCCTGGGTTAAATTATGCTCTTTTCTGAGCATTTTAATTCTTTCGCCCGTAGTCATTTTAATCACCAAAATCTTTCTAATCATATTTCGTAACTGATTATATAGTATCATATTTTGAAACTTTTTGCAAGCATTGTACATAAAAGTATCTAAAAAGTAAACAAAATGTTGTTAAAAGTATCCTAAAAAGAAATTTATACTTGACAAAAGTATCTTGATGAGATATAATAACGGTGTCTTAAAGAGATGGCCAAATGATTGGCATATATTTTTTAACAATAAAGTATCTTAAAAAGATAGAAAGGAGTGCTTATGATTTATTCAAATGATGATCCAATGGCAATTTTGGCAATGGAAATTGCAAGGACGGATAATTACGGTGAGTATGACTCATATGACGGGGAAACGGTATGTCCCGTATGCGGTGCTTTTGAACCGGAACATTACTATATCAATGATGATGAAGAATGTATCGGCTGCAGCGAATGTGTCAGAAAGTCGGACGTTATGTATTGATGAAAAATCAATATTAAATGAAAAAGAGGGTGATTAAATTGGGCATTGCAAATGAAGGGGAAATTCTTGAATTTCTAACGTACATAATGCGTCGTGAAGATGAGGCAATTCGTATGGCGGATTCATTTAAAGCGGCGGAGCTTTTGGGTAAGCATTACGGAATGTTCGGAGGCAAGAGCGAAAGCGGAGGCGGTGATGTTATAATCGTCGATAATATCGAAAAAGCCGAACAAATCAAGGAGCGGAAAAATGCAGTGCAGTCTTGACAGGCTGATTGCACCATCTTTCTACAAGGTGCATAACTCTATTGAAGATTATACGCATTTTTGGCTTTGCGGCGGTCGTGGGTCGACTAAATCAAGTTTTGTGAGCGTTGAAATTATACTCGGTATTATGAAAAATGCCGATACAAATGCGGTTGTACTGCGTAAGGTCGGTGCTTACTTAAAAGACAGCGTATTCTCTCAGCTTGAATGGGCGATTGAAAAGCTCGGCGTATCGGATATGTGGGATATAAAGGCGAGTGTGCCGGAAATGGTCTACAAAAAAACAGGTCAGAAAATACTGTTTCGCGGTGCGGACAAGGTGCAGAAATTGAAATCCACAAAGGTTACGCACGGATATATTCGATATATTTGGTATGAGGAGTTAGACGAGTTTTGCGGTATGAAAGAAATCCGCTCGATAAATCAGTCGATGATGCGTGGCGGTGAAAAATTTACCGTGTTTTATTCGTACAATCCTCCGCAAAACCGACGCAGTTGGGTAAACCGTGAGGCACTCAAAAAGCGTGACGATATGCTTGTGCATAAGAGTACGTATCTTGATGTACCGAAAAACTGGTTGGGAGAACAATTTTTTTTAGAAGCAAAGTATCTTAAAAAGCTACATATTAATCAGTATAATCACGAATATCTCGGCGAAGTGACGGGAACAGGCGGTGAAATTTTTGATAATCTTGAAGTTGTAAAACTTAGCGATGAGGAAGTAAAAAGTTTTGACAATATTAAATGCGGTGTCGATTTCGGTTTCGCGGCAGATCCGTTTGTGTATGTGGTGTGTTTTTATCACAACAATAAGTTGTTTATCTTTGACGAAATTTACGCGAAAGGGATGACAAATCACAATGCGGCTGAAAAGATTTTTGAAAAAGGGTTTGCTAATAAATTGATTGTATGCGACAGTGCCGAGCCGAAAAGTATCAATGATTTGCGAATGTTCGGTTTGCGTGTCCGCGGTGCAAGGAAAGGTCCGGACAGTATCGAGTACGGTATCAGATTTTTGCAGAGTCTTGAAAGAATCGTGATTGATCCCGAAAGGTGTCCGAATGTCACAAGAGAATTTTCGGAATATGAGCTTGAACGCGATACGGACGGGGAATTTAAGTCGGTTTATCCCGACAAGAACAATCACACCATTGATGCGGTACGTTATGCACTTGAGGACGAAATCACAAAGAAAAAAGCGAGGGTAATTAAAAGGAGTGAACTTGATTTATGATAATTGACGAGGATATTTTAAAGGATGGTATAGACGAGGTGTTGCTTGCTAAGCTGATTGGGAAACATTCGCTTGAACAGGAGCGATACGAAAAACTTTACAACTATTATATCGGCAAACACGCAATTTGTGAACGCAGACGTTCAAGCGACAATATCGCGAACAACAAAATTGTGTGCAATCACGCGAAGTATATCGTGGATATTGCAAAAAGCTATCTTGTAGGCAATCCTGTGGCGTACAGCTGTTCGGACGGATACGATATTGAGGCGGTTAAAAATTGCTTTGCCGTTCAGGATATGCCGAGTTTGGACGCGGAATTTGAAAAGACAATGAGCATTTTCGGTAAAGCTTATGAATTGGTTTATGCGGACGAGCAATCACAGCCGAAAAGTGTATGTTTGCCGCCGAGCAACACGTTTATTGTATACGGTGCGGGCGTTGGCGAAATTCCGCTGTACGGCATACATTATTACAAAAAGCGTGACATTGACGGCGCGGTTACGGGTGTTTGCTGTATTGTGTGTGACAGGGAGATGATTTATACATATGAAAACACTGCGGACAGTTTTTTGCATATGACTATGACAAATTCTCAGCACCACTATTTCGGTAAAATGCCTATGGTGGAGTATCGCAACAATGAAGAAAAGCAAGGTGATTTTGAACAGATGATTCCGCTGATTGACGCTTACAATATTTTGGAGTCGGACAGAGTTAACGACAAGGAACAGTTTGTTGACGCATTCTTATTCCTTACCGGTATCGACCTTGACAGTGAGCAGGCGAAGAAACTTAGGGAAGAACGCATTTTGATGGGATATGAGGGTGCGGAGGCTCAATATCTTTCAAAGGTTATGTCCGAAAGCGATATTGAAGTGTTAAAGGACAGTCTGAAAAGCGATATTCACAGATTTTCTATGATTCCCGATTTATCAGACCAGACGTTCGGTACAAATTTATCGGGTGTCGCGATTAAGTATAAGCTTATGGGTTTTGAACAGCACGTCAGAAACAAGGAGCGATACTTGACGAAAGCTTTAAAACAGAGATTTGAATTGTATGTTAATTTTCTGTCGTTAAAAGGTGCTATGGAGTATGTGCCGATACATCGCATTGATGTTGTGTTTACGAGAAATTTGCCTGTTAATGAGTTGGAGATTTCACAGATGGTAAACAACTTAGTCGGTATTGCGTCAAGCGAAACTCTTTTATCACAGCTTTCATTTGTGGGCGATCCGAAGGAAGAGGCACAGCTTGCCGCAAAAGAAAAAATGCTTAGCGAAAAATTAAAATATGTACAGGAATAATTCAAGAATAAAAAACATAGTGATTTATTTTAATGTAAAGAAAGGAAAAAAGTATGGACGAAAAGAAGAAACAGGGGACACTAAACGGTGACACGAAAAACGAAAACGGGGGACACAAAAACGATGAACTAAAAAATCTCATTGCAGGCTATGTTGCGGAGGCGATTAAAAACGAAAAAGCAACGTGGGAAAAAGATTTTTCAGACAGAATCGTATCGGAAAGAGAGGACGCCGCGAAGATGGCTACAATGTCGGCAGAGGACAGAGCAAAGGCTGAAATGGACAAAAGACAAAAGGATTTTGAAAATGAAAGACAGCAGTATGTATCCGAAAGAGCCGAATTTGAGGCGGCAAAGGAATTGGCGGCTCAAAATCTGCCTGTGAATTTCGCAAGAATGGTCGCAGATGCAGACAAGGACATTATGGCGGAAAATATCGAGCGATTTAAAGCAGAATATATGAAAGCAATCGAAAGCGGTTTATCCGAAAGATTAAAGGGTGTTCCGCCGAAAATTTCAAGAGAAAAAGAAAATTTAACAGACCCGTTTTTAAGCGGTTTGGGAATGTAATAAATAACGTGATTATGAAAGGATGAATACAATGGCTATAAATTATGCAAGTAAGTATGCTCAAAAAATTGATGAAAAATTCGCAAGGGAGTCTATGACTTCGGCGGCGGTAAACAATGATTACGACTTTGTCGGTGTTAAGACGGTAAACGTATATTCAGTGCCTACCGCAGAGATGAACGACTATTCGGTATCAGGCACAAGCAGATACGGTACACCGCAGGAAATCGAAAACACTGTACAGGAAATGACTATGACGCGTGACAGAAGTTTCACGTTCACTATTGACAGGGGGACATATAACGATACTCAAATGTCAAATGCGGCAGGTGCGGCACTTCAAAGACAAATCAGAGAAGTGGTTGTGCCTGAAATCGACAAGTATCGTTTTGGGAAAATTTGCGAAGGGGCAAAAACTACCGTTACAGGTAAGGTGACAAAGGCAAATGCTTATGACGCATTTTTGACCGGTGCAACAACTCTTATTGAAAATAATGTTCCGCTTGTCGGAAGTTGTGCATTTGTATCAAGTGATTTTTACAAGAACATTAAGGAGGATTCGAGCTTTATCAGAAACGGCGATATGTCGCAGGAAATTTTGATTAAAGGTCAAGTCGGAACGATTGACGGTATTCCGCTTATCGTTGTGCCGAAGTCTTACTTCCCTGAAAACGTAGAATTTATTATCACAAATCAAGCCGCAACGACTTCTCCGGTTAAATTGTCGGAATACAAAATCCACGATAATCCGCCGGGAATCAACGGCTGGCTGGTTGAAGGCAGAGTGTATTATGACGCATTTGTGCTTGAAAATAAAAAGAGTGCGATTTATGTGTTTAAAACTGCCGAATAAGAATAGGTCAGAAAGGCTGTGTTGAAAATGGGGGACACTAAAAATGAAATTCTTGACGCGGTGAAATTACTGCTCGGAATTAAAGACAATGACAAGGACGGTGTTCTTATGCTTTTGATTGAGGATACTGTTAATTCTGTGCTGGCGTACTGTCGTATTGATGTTCTGCCAAGACAGATTGTAAGCTTTATTCCGACGCTTACGGTCAAGAGATATACGGCAAATCAAAACGGCGGTGTTAAGTCGGTTACGGAGGGGGAGAGGAAGGTCGAATACTCTGACGACAACTATGATTATTTGAAAGAATATGCAATACGTCTAAAGCCGTTTGTCAGCAGAAAAGTTAAAGTGCCGTCGGAGGTGATTGCCGATGATAAATCCGTTTGAACGATTTTATGACACCGAAATCGAGGTGTACGAAGTCGGTGAAAATACATATGAAAAAAAGGGTGAAAAAACACTTTTGGGGAGTGTTGTGTGTGATATTCAGCCATATGAAAATGAACTCGAAAACCGTATATACGGTTTGACCGAAAATAAAAAATATAAAGTGTTCTGTGACAAAACAGACCTTATAAAAATAGGCAGATATGCTAAATTCGGTGACGAATTTTTTGAGATTATAAAGGCTGAATGTTGGAATTTCGGTATGACGGCGATGATGCGGAGTGAGAAAAATGCAGATTGATATTAATTATGATAACGGACTTTCGGATATTGCAAATAATATAGAAAATAATTTTGCGGATATAATCGGTCAGGGTGCTCAAACGGTATGTGAAAGTGCAAAAAGTCTTTGCCCTGTCGATACGGGACGGCTGCAGTCATCAATTAATGTACAGCCCGGCGGAAATACGGCGGTTATATCGGCTGATACGGAATATGCGGTATTTGTTGAATTCGGTACGTCGAAAATGGCGGCACAGCCGTATCTTGTGCCGGCACTTTTATCAAACACGCAAGCAATATTGTCTGCAATCGCAGAGGCGATAAAGGGGTGATTATATGATTGATATTAATGCGGAGGCTGAAAAGTCACTCAGTGATGTTAAATGCAAGGCAGTATTTCAATATCCGAAAAATTTTAATAATCTGCCGATTATAAGTTATTATACGGTGACGGAGTGCGGCGGATTTTATGCCGACAATGACGAGAGTATTCAAGACGGGCATATTCAAATTGACATATGGGCGGAAATTCCGAAAGAATGCAGTGATTTGGCGGCAGAGGTCAATGAAGTAATGACAAAAGACAGTTGGGTGAGGGAGATGTCTATGGACATTCCCGAAAATGATAAAAAAATATATCATAAGACAATGAGATTTCAGAAGTATTTTACGTTATAAAAATATATCTCTTTAAGACAAAATATGAAAAAATGGAGGAAAAATTATGAACAAGAAACCTTTACCTACAATAGGTGTGGACAAGTATACTTTTTTTAAAGTGAATGAGGACAGCGTTAGCGGAACGGAATACGGAGAAGCGTATAATTTGAAAGGAACGGTTGAAATTGCACCGACCGACAGCGGCGGCAGTGATGTTTTTGATGCGGACAACGGTGCGTATGAGGCGTCAAGCTATATCGAAAAATTGGGACACGATATTACAAATGCCGATATTCCGCCGGAGGTTGACGCAATGTGGCGTGGATTGACACGCAAAAACGGTGTGGTTGAAGTCGGAAACGATGTTAAAACAGTATATTTCGGTGTGGCATGGAGAATTTTGAAGTCCGACGGCTCGTACCGTTATGTAAGATACTACAAGGGTTCATACAGTTTTGCATCGAATGTTGGAGGAAAGACAAAGCCGTCAAGCGGAAGTATCGACAAGCAAACCGCTAAGGCAACATACACGGCGGTACAACGTGATTTTGACAACAATTATTATGCGTACTTTGATGAAAGCGATTTGCCGTCAAATATCACAAGAGATGAATTTGAAAACAAGTGGTTTACGGATATGAATTACTATCCGCAGACGGTATAAGGAGAAAATTATGCAACATACATTAACATTTGTAAAAGATAAGGTTAAATACGTTTCAAAGCCGTTTGACTTTGAGGCGATGTGCATTATTAATGACGCACATAATGATGAAAATAAGAAAGGTCCGCTCAGCATTTGCAGAGATGCACTTGACTATATGTTTGAGGGTACGGACGCAACTCAGGATATTATCGATTCCGTTGACGTGAACGAACGTGCAAAGATGTGTCTTGCACTTTGGGGGTTTTACGTTGACGCTCTTTCTTCAAAAAACGAGTAACGTCAGGCGGCAGCGGGGTGCTTAGGGACATCTATACGATGTTCCTAACGTACCACCACATACTGCCTGACGAAGTTGGCAGACAAAATCCGTGGGTACTGTTTAAAATGCTTGACGGATTGAATGAAGATACAGAGGATTACGATAACGAACATTTGAGAATGTTTTACGGAGAGGAGGTATAGTTATGGCAGAGGCGGCTAATTTATCGGTCAGCATAACGGGTGACGCGTCGGGACTTATAAATGCTTTGGCAACGGCACAAAATGCACTTGTTACACTTAATTCATCGGCAGGTAAAATAATGAGTGAATTTGACGGCAAAAACGCAAAAATCAATATTACCGCAGTTGACAATACCGCAAGCGGTGTGAGTTCGGCAAGAGCAAGTATAAACAGTTTGAAGGACAGAACAGTCAATGTTACTGTTAAGTACAATGTGCAGGGAATGCCGAAACTGGCAGACGGAACACAATATGCAAAAAGCGATTTGGCGGTTGTAAATGATGAAAGGGGCGTAAGTGATCCGCGTGAGCTTATCGAGCATAACGGGCGACTTATGATGTTTAGCGGGCGTGATGTGGTTGTTCCGCTGTCGCAAGGTGACAAGGTTTATACGGCTGACGAAACAAAGGCGATAATGAACGGTATGGGTATTCCGCATTATGCGTCCGGCAAAAACAATGAAATGTTTGAAATAAAAAAGGCTGATTTAAACCATTACAAAAAAACAAACGATGTATCTCCGACAGAGGAATTAAGGCTTTGGAATGAATTGATGGAGCAATTCAGTTATGACAGCGAGGTTGTGAAAGAAATTCAAGAGGAGATTTTCGCGTCGCAGAAGAAAATTTGGAAAGAAGAAAAAAAGGCGAGTGAAACCGCACTTTCAAACTACAAAAAACATTCCGACGCTTGGATTAAATATCAGGCGCAAGTGAATGATATGGGCGTTGACGAGCAGATTGAATCGTACAAAAGACAGCTTTACAACTATAATGCTATGGTGTCGGAAATGGTTACTTCAACCGCATATTCGGCAGAGGAAATTAAAGAAATTTGGGAGGATTTCTATGAGTACAAAGCCGATGTCGATTTGAAAATCGGCAAGCTTGAGAATGAAAAGAATTATGCCGTTTATGAAAAGTGGAAAAGTGACGCGAAGAATTGGAAAAATATCCGCGATACATATGATGATTGGGACGAAACAGGCGACAGTCATATTCAGTTTTACGAACGCAGTATCGAACGTATTCAGGAAATGTATGACGGCGGTTTTGTAGGTTGGCAGGAATACAGTGACGATACTATGTATGCGGTTTTGAATTTGTATAATGCAAAAATAGAGGCAACGGACGCACTTCTTGATAAGCAAAAGGAATACATAAATAATCTGAAAGAACAGTTTTCAAGTGAAGAAAAGGCACTTGGCACGAAGTGGGAGGTTGAGGACAGGAACGAGTCAAAGTCCGAAATATCACACAAATTGAGCATATACAAAAATGCGGTTACTCAAAAAGGTATGGATACATACAAATCTTTGCAGGAGCAGATGAAAAAGATAAAACGTGAAGAGGAAATGTACAAATTACAAAAAACACATACCGCAACTTTAACAAGTCTTGAAAACAGCTATGACACCGTTGAGGCAAATAAGAAATATCTTCTTGCAACTATCGAAAAAAACGGAATGAATATAGAAAAAATCGTGAAAAGCGTGAATTTTGACGTAAAGAATATGCAAAGTGTGATTACATCGTTGTTCAATCAGACTATAAGTGCGATAAAGTCGATTAAGGTATCGTCAAATTCTTATTCTGACAACAGAAATATCAGCATAAGAGGGGACAGCCGTGATATTTTGAACGCACTTCAAAACAGAGTCGGACTGGCTGTATCATACGGTAATTACAATTAAAGGGGGATTATATGAGGAATGGTTTTATATTTAAAGACCGTCATTCTTCCGATTTCGGTGTGACGGTGAGGACTAAATCAAGACCGATATTGCCGAGCGTAAAAGAGAATATTGTCGATTTGCCGTACCGTGACGGCGGATATGATTTTTCAAAAGCTAATCCTTTCGGACGTGAGTTTTATAATGACAGGATATTCACGGTTACGTTTAACATATATGCCGATAATCTTGCGGAAATACAGAGGAAGCTGTCTTTGCTTTCTCTGTGGCTTTGCGGTGAGGGTGAGTTGATTTTTGATGATATGCCATTTTCAAAATGGCGGGGGAAAGTGTCGGAAGAGGTTATATATATGCCTGAACACAGCGGTCGTAAGGCTGTTATGGAGGTGTCATTCAGGGCAGAACCGTTTTGCAAGTGTATTTTTAATACGGACGGTCCGACTTTGGAAATGCCTTTTATGTTAGGTGCAAATATACCTGTTGATATTTCGTGTTTGTTTAAATTTAATATTTCCGGCAGCGGTGATATAAGTGTATACAATTTCGGTGACAGACCTGTAAGACCGATTGTAAAGCTTGGAGCGAGTGCAAGAAATGTAACTCTGTCTATGAACGGCAAATTGCTTGCGTTTATGTCAAACGGTCAGACAACGATTGATTTTGAAAAACAAAATGTCAAAAATACAAGCGGAAATATATTGGTGTCGGGTGATTTTTTTGAATTTCCGTCCGGAAGAAACAAACTTCATATCGTAAATTCATACAGTCAGAATATGACGGTTGAAATTTCATATACACCGTATTTTATGTACGGTGAACATTTTGACGACTTGGAATGGGGTGACGGAAATGCTTAGAATATTACCGTATAACAGTGTCACGTTTGACAAGGGTATTGTAATCGGTGATGCGTATGATGTGCGTGTTACATATGAAATAAACGGTGAACGCAGGCTTGATTTTTCGTATCCGATAAACGAGAAGTCGGAAATTATAAGTGAAAATAAAATCGTTGTATGCGAGGGTCAGGCATACAGAATTATAAAGGTGTCAAAAACAATCGGTGAAAAGAATTTTATTGCGGCGGAATGCAGTCACGTCTACAATGCGGACGCGTCGAACATACATATTCAAAATATTCCCGATTTAATCGGAAAAACTCCGTCTTATGTTTTGGGGCAGATATTTAAAAATACGAAGTTTTCGATTATGACGGACAGTGAATTGACAAAAGTCGGATTGAAACGAGTTGATTACAGCGGTTTTAAGATTGATTTCTTTTCTATGGATAAGACCAATCCGTATGAGGCGGTTAAGGCTCTTATCGAAAACTGCGGTAAAGGCGAGATTTATGCCGACAATTACAAGATTGCCCTTGTGGAGCGTATAGGCAGTGAAAGCTGTTTAAGGCTTGACCTTTCAAAGAATATGAAAGATATTTCGATAGAAAGGGATATAACCGATATGGTGACGAAGTTGTACCCTTACGGAAAAGATGACGCACATATCGGAAGTGTGAACAGCGGAAAGCAGTATATTATAAGTGAAAACGCCGATATTTACGGTGTTCGTGAGGGGTATCGTGATTATACCGATTATATTGAACCGAGTAAAATATTAAGACGTGCACAGTGGGAGTTTGACAGCGAAAATGAGGAAAGAATTGACGTGCCTTGTGTTAATATAACAGGCGGATATGCTGATATTTCAAAGCTGGCGGATTATGCGGACGAGAAAATTAATATCGGTGATACGGTGACTGTAATCGACCGCGGAAACGAGATTAGAGAACGCGTCATAAGGCTTGAATATTATCCTTATCAAAGTGACGATACCGTTATATCTGTCGGCAGGGTAAAAAAGGATTTGTTTTTCTATCTTGAACAAATAGGAACTCTTGCAAAACGTTACAAAAAAGTATCGACAACAGGCGGTAAAGTCAAGGCGAAATCGGTAAGCGGTGTTATTTCACAGTCCGGAATGAAAATAGACGGTGAAAACGGTACGGTTTCGTTGTTATCGGACATTATTGAGGTGTCAACGGGCGGTGACGTAAAAACGCAGATTGGCAATGTGAACGGTCAGTTTGTGTTTAATATTACGGACAACAACGGTAATTCGGCTGTGAATATTACGGACAAGGGCAATATGAATTTTAAGGGTGATTTTGAAACGGAAAAATTGATTGTGGGGGATAATGTTATTACACAGGACAGTAACGGTGTGTTGTGTATTAACGGTAAAAGGATATTGGTGGAAGGAGAATAAGAATGAAATTAGATTTTAATTTTGACGGAAAAACTTTGCTGAAAAAATGGTGGCAACAGGTGAAATCGAATTTTCAGACGGTGCAGGACGAATATAATGCGTTAGAGGATAATTTGAGTGAAGAAATAAATCAACGTGTGAATATAGGTAATGATTTGACTGAGAAAATAACAAAGGAAACGTCGGACAGAAAGAAAGCGGACAATTCGCTTGAAATCAAAATTTCAAACGAGGTAAATTCGCGTCAAGAGGCGGATGATGAATTGAGCGGTCGTATCGAATATGAAAAAATGGAGCGACAGGCAGATAATGAAGAAAACAAGTCAAGATTTTTTGAAAAAGCAGACAAAACCGAGTTGTACGGAAGAGAAAAGAATATTACGCATAAGATAACACACAGTCTGAAAAAGTCTGATTTTATTATAAACATAAATGCAGGAAACGGAAACGGTACAGTAACGATAAACAGCTTACCCGTGCAGACTAAAATTTTTAGGGACGGACGTGCATATATACAAACAGCACCGATTTCTGCCTCGTTTTCGGCGGAAAAAGGTGAAGAAGGAGAAAAGTGGATTAATTTGTTATATGACTGCGATAACGGTACTTTGGGCTTGGAGGTTACGGAACAGCCTGAATCGGGTAATGTTGCAAAGATGAATGTAACATATATGAAAGCGGAAGTTGCCGAAATATATGCTGGTATAATCAAATTTGATGGATTGAACACGCTTGACGCTCTCAAAACGAATAACAGAGATTCGTTTGTTGGGGCAATAAATGAACTTGTAAGCGGAAAAGTCGGCACGAATGATATTGTAAATGGTAAAGATGCAAGTTATCGTGTGACGGATTTGCTGAAGTGGGTGGCCGGAGGTTTAGAAAAAAGCAATTCAGTTAATTATCCGGGACTTGACTACATAATCAGCGATGTTTATGAAATGTATAATGCACTTTGCAGTTATGGTTTCCAAGAGCCGATCGAGGTTGTAAAAACGGTGGCGGAGTTAAAAAATCAAGCTGAAAATAAATAAAACGGAGGAGTAATTTATGGATAAGATTTTTAATTGGACAAGTACGGTTATCGGAATTGTGGGCGGATATTTCGCCGCAATTTTCGGTCAATGGGACAGTATTTTGTGGGCACTGTTGGTGATAATGGTGCTTGACTGTTTGACAGGTGTTATTAAAGCAATTTATACAAAAACAATGTCAAGTGAGATTGGGTTTAAAGGATTACTCAAAAAGATTACTATATTAATTATAGTAGCACTTTCAAATGTTCTGCAACAGATTACAGGTGACAATGTTGCAATTCGGGAAATAGTTATTATGTTTTACGTAGCGAATGAGGGTATAAGTGTGTTGGAAAATGTGGCGGTGATTTACCCGCGAATGCCGAAATCAATAAAAGATATATTGCTCCAAATTCGTGACAGTAACAGTGCGGACAGTGAGTGAATATAATATATGGGGAGTGAGATATATGATAGTAGGAATAAATTGCGGACACACTGTCAGCGGTACAGTCGGCAGCGGTGCGGTCGGATTCCTTAACGAAAGCAACGAAACGCGCCGAGTCGGTTATAAAGTAATGGAGTATCTCAGGGCAAAAGGTGTTACGGTGGTTGATTGCACTGATGATTATTCTTCTACGGTAAGCGGAAATTTGAAAAAGATTGTTGATAAAGCAAATGCACAGCCGCTTGATTTGTTCGTTTCGATACACTTTAACAGCGGCGGCGGCAGAGGAACTGAGGTTTATACCTATAACGGAGAAGTTTTTAAACAAGCGGAGCTGGTATGTGAAAATATGGCGGAGCTTGGGTTTATAAACAGAGGTATAAAAAACGGCTCAAATTTGTATGTCATTCGCAGAAGTAATGCGAGGTCGATGCTTATAGAAGTGTGCTTTGTCGACACCGAATCGGACGCGGATTTATATAATGAAGTCGGCGCAGACAGAATTGCCGAGGCAATAAGTGACGCGATAGTCGGCGAAAAAATGGAGGAGGAACTTACAATGTCGCAATATGAAGAATTAAAACAAATGATTTCGGAACAGACTGCAAGAGTTGATGTTTTGCAGAATGAGGTTTACAAAATCGAAAATCCTATGATTTATAATTATATCGATGATAATATGCCCGACTGGGCAAAAGAGGCTGTTCGGTGGTGCGTGGATAACGGTATAATTGTCGGCACAGGCAGCGGATTGGGGCTTGATGATACAAAACTTTGGACCTGCGTAGTGATGTATCGTTTGTCAAAAACATTGAAATAATAAATATAGCTGCCGATAAATTTGTCGGCAGCTAAAAAAACAAACAAATCTTTATAAAAATCACTAAAATATCTTGACATATCTATGTAAAATAAGGTATAATAGATATTGTTGTACAAACAGTGTATAACTGAGTCCATCAAGTCCGTTTTTAGAATTGACTTGCCGGAGGGAGGGGAAACAATGTCTGAAGTAAGAGTAAAAGATAATGAATCATTAGATAGCGCACTTCGCAGATTCAAGCGTCAATGTGCTAAGTCAGGTGTCATGTCTGAAATCAGAAAGCGTGAGCACTATGAAAAGCCAAGCGTAAAGCGTAAAAAGAAATCAGAAGCTGCAAGAAAAAGAAAGTTCTAATTTTTAATTAGCAACATAAGGAGATGACGATAATGTCTTTAAAGGAAAAATTAGCAGAAGATCTAAAATCGTCAATGAAAAACAAAGACACTGTACGCAAAAATACAGTACAACTTGTCCGTACTGCAATATTGCAGGTTGAAAAGGACAACAAAGTAACTCTTGATGACGAGGATATTTTGGAGGTAATTGCAAAGCAATTAAAGCAACGCAAGGACTCTCTTCCTGAATATGAAAAGAGTGGCAGAGAGGATTTAATCTCTCAGTTAAAACAGGAAATGGAATGCTTGATGGAATATCTTCCTAAACAGCTTACAGAGGACGAGCTACGTCCGATTGTAGAAGAAGGCGTTAAAGCAGTAGGAGCAACCTCCATGAAAGACATGGGTAAGGTTATGGAATACGTTATGCCGAAAGTTAAGGGAAGAGCAGACGGAAAAGCAGTCAGCACGATTGCTAAAAGTTTGTTTAACTAAAAATATTACAGAGAGAGCTTCGGCTCTCTCTTATATTTCATTTTCGCTGGTGTAGCTCAGTTGGCAGAGCAACTGATTCGTAATCAGTAGGTCGGGGGTTCGACTCCCCCCATTAGCTCCAATCGGAACAGGTTATGCTTGTTTCGATTTTTTTGTGCAAACAAATCAAAAAGCACGACTGTATCAGACGTGCTTTTTGTCTTTAAAGATTTTCTTTAAAATAATTTTCAAGAACATTTGCGGCTTCAGTTTCGTCGTTACCTTCAACTTTGACTGTAACGAAATCACCTTTACTGATGCCAAGACAAGTTATTGTAAAAAGTCTTTTTAAGTTTTCAATTCTCTGGTTATATTCAATGCTAATGTTCGACGTAAAATTTTGTGCTTTTTGTACGAGTTTGCCGGCACATCTGGCGTGAAGTCCGTGTTCACCTTGAATTGTATAAGAAAATTGTTTCATGGTAAAAACCTCCTATCCTTCGGAAATATCAATATGATTATTTCCAGATACGTTATTTCTATACCCGGCGGTATAAAAATAAATGCACAACTTTGTACATTGGCTACATTATATCACAGTCGATTGATTTGTCAACAAAATGAATAATAATACCATTAAATAGATAAAAAATCCGATTAATACGAAATGTTTTTTATGAAAAGTGAAAGAAAAAATAACCATTAAATGTATTAACAGTTATATGCTTACAGGATACAATATAACAAAACATCAAAAATGTGTATATTTTGAGGATATATCCTTAATATATTTTAAATATTTTTCGGCTTCAGACTGCGGAGAAAGGATTTTTACACCTGTTCCGAGTCCTGCAAGCCAACCGTAAAACTGTGAACTGATATTTACATTTAATTTGGCAACGAACGTATTTTCGGTATTTGAGTTTAAAATAATATCCTTGCCGAATCTATCCATAACAACACCGATAAGGTTGTTGTCAAATTCAATTTCGAGTGTGTTTTCGTCACCTGCAAACATACCGAATGTTCTTTTTGAATAGTTTCCTATATCGAATTTGCTGAATTGGTCACCGCCGTCACGTTTTTCGGCGGTTATTGTTATGTTAAGCATTTTGTCTACGCGGTAATGGCGTATTTCTTTGCTATCATCATCAAAACCAATCAGATAGTAATTTTCATCGTCCCATATCAAAATATACGGACTTACGGTGTAATTTGCACCGTCCTTTTTCGGTTCAAGCTTTTTGGCAAGCGTCCATGAACAATATTTGAAAGTGATTTTAACATCTGAAGATATTGCGGAATGAAGTTTATCTATATTATAGAAGATACTCTCATTCATCGTCTTAATTCTGTTTGAAACAACGACTTGTCTTTGAAGCGTTTGAGCCTCATGACGGCTGGCGAGCTGTTCGATTTTGTGAATTAACTGATTTGATTTCTTTTCTGTAATGAATTTTGAAGATTGAACTGCGTCAACCAATAACTTCAATTCTGCAATTTCAAAATCTCTTGACGCAAGATAATATCCTTTCGGCTCACTTCTTCTGCTCAAAATATCGCAACCGAATAATTTAAGCCGTTCAATGTCATCATAAATGCTCTTGCGTTCGGCACTTATACCTTGCTTGGCAAGTGCCGAAATAATATCATTTGCGGACATTGCGTGATTTTCGTCTGTATTTTCCTTTAACATCTGCATTATGTACAGTAATTTCAGCTTTTGATTAAATGATTTCCCCATTGCAATCACCCCAAAGTGTAATATAATTTAATGATACCACAAGTTAATGAGTCTGTCGACAAAATGTCGACAGCTCCAAAAATCACATCTTGTGATGTAATTTTTGAGTGTTTTTAGAGAAAAAATCATAAAGTTCCTCCAAAGTCGAAACTTTAGATTTTAAGCCATTTCTGCCGCACAGGTCGCCAAAAATGATTATAAATTGAGGTTGCACCTCAAACACCCAAGAACAAAGTAGACAAAACCATAACGGTTTTGTCTACAATCTGAAATGCCTTTCTCTTTGAGAAAGGCATTTTGGTTTATAGTCCAAGTTGTTTTTTGCAATCTTCAAGAACTTTTTCGATAGTCTTTTCGGCTGTTTCAAAGCTTTCTGCGAATGTGCCGAGATACAACTTGATTTTCGGCTCTGTTCCCGACGGTCTTACGATAAAGTAAGTCTTTTCGTCTGAAAGGTTGTACTTCAATACGTTTGACTTAGGCAAACCTTTAAGAGGTGAAACATTGCCCTTTGTATCTTTAATTGTTTGTGACTGATAGTCGGTGTAAAGTACAACGTCCATACCTGCAACTTTTGTCGGCGGTGTTTGACGTAGGTCTGTAAGTAACTGTGACATCTTTTCCATACCGTCTTTACCCGGCATTACAAATGAAACTGTCTTTTCTGAATAATATCCGTACTTCTTGTATATATCCATAAGTGCTTCGTAAAGTGACTTACCCTTTGTTTTGTAGTAAGCAGCCATTTCTGCGATAAGCATTGTCGCAACAACGCCGTCTTTGTCGCGTGCGTGAGTACCTACAAGATAACCGTAGCTTTCTTCAAAGCCGATAAGATATGTATGGTCGCCTGTCTTTGCGAACTCTGTCATTTTTTCGCCTATGTACTTAAAGCCTGTAAGCACGTTCATAATTTCGATACCGTATGAATGAGCGATTGCGGCGGCAAGCTCTGTTGTAACGATTGTCTTGATAACAACGCCGTTTTCAGGCAGAGTGCCTTTGGCTTTCTTTGATGAAAGTATGTATTCAACAAGCAAAGCACCTGTTTGGTTGCCTGTAAGTGTTCTGTATATGCCGTCGGCGTCACGAACAACTATACCGACTCTGTCACAGTCGGGGTCTGTACCGATGATAACGTCAACGTCATTTTCCTTTGCCATTTTTATAGCGATTTCAAAACCTTCCTTGTCCTCCGGATTAGGTGACTTAACAGTCGGGAAATTACCGTCCTCTGTATCCTGTTCCTTAACGACAAGCACATTTTTAAAGCCCATACGGTTAAGTATTGCCTTGATAGGTCTTGAGCCTGTGCCGTGGAAAGGTGTGTAGATAAGCTTGAATGTATCTGCAACTTCTGCTACTGCCTCGGGATTTTGCTGTTGTGTTTGAACAACGTCAAGGAATTTTTCGTCAAGGTCACTGCTTACGATTTCAAGCAAGCCTTTTTCTTTTGCTTCGTCAAGCGAAATAAACTTAACGTCGTCAAATATATCGTAGCTGTCGATTGCGGCAACAACAACATCAGCCGCGTCCGGAGGGAGTTGTCCGCCGTCGGGACCGTATACCTTGTAACCGTTGTATTCTTTAGGGTTGTGGCTGGCGGTAATCATAACGCCGGCACTGCAACCAAGTTCACGAATACCGAATGAAACTTCCGGAACTGAATGAACGATAGGAAAAAGATAAGTCTTTACACCCGCACAGGTAAGAACCTTAGCTGTTTCTTCAGCAAATGTGCGTGAAAAATTACGTGTATCGTAACCAATAAGAACACCTGCTTTTGCGGCGTCCTCACCGTTTGAAAGAACGTATTTCGCAACACCTTGACTTGCACGTCTTACGTTATATATATTGATTCTGTTCGTACCCGCTCCGATAATACCTCTCATACCGGCTGTACCGAATTCAAGTTCACGATAAAATCTTTCTTCTATTTCTTTTTCGTTGTTTTCAATAGATTTAAGCTCTGCTTTTGTGTCATCATCAACCACGTCGCTTGTAAGCCAACGGTTGTAGGTTTCCTTGTATCCCATTGATAACTCCTCCTTAAAAATAATCTCATATTAATATTATATAATACTTTCTCAAAATTTTCAATTATGAATATGTAAAAATTAAAGAAAAGTTATCGTATAAATTGACAAAAAAAACGCAAAACTTGACGAAAAGTGTATTTTGTTATAGAATAGCAGTAATATGTATTAATAAGGAGGACACTTTTATGGCAGTAAAGGTGCATGAAACAGGTTACGGCAAATGGAAAGTGCCTGTGATAATCATAGCTGTTATAGTTGTTTTGAGTCTTGCGGGAACGGGCATACTATTAAGCGACAGCCTTGGTGTTTCAATAGAAGAAGGAAGTAAGAGAATAGAGGTTGCAGAAGGTGACGGTACGTCATCTGTTGCAAAACTGTTAAAGGACAACGGCATAATAAAGTATCCGCTTTTGTTTAAGGTGCAGTCAAAGCTCGGCGGATATGACGGTAATTTTCAGCCGGGTGCGGCAACGATTGATGACGGAATGAGTTACAGTGACATACTTAATCTTATAATAACGCCGAGCCGTGAGGCTGCGAAAATTACAATACCGGAGGGCTATGAAATCAAGCAGATAGCACAGAAACTTGATGAGGCAGGCATTGTAAGCTGGCAGGACTTTTATGCGGCTTTAAATCCAGACGATTATGATTATGCGTTCTTGAAAAACTTGCCTGAACGTGACGGACGTATGGAGGGGTATTTGTTCCCTGCAACGTACGAAATTCCGAACGGAATGTCGGCACACGATATTGTTGATTTAATGCTTGCGGCATTTGACAATCAGTTTAAACCGGAGTATTATGAACGTGCGACAGAGCTTGGGTTGACGGTTGATGAAGTTATAACTATGGCGTCAATCGTTGAACGTGAAACGGACAGCGGAACGGAAAGAGCAAAAGTTGCGGGAGTATTTTATAATAGAAGAAACTCGGGTATGAAGTTCCAATCGTGTGCAACGGTACAGTATATTTTAGGTGAAAGAAAGCCTGTACTTTCTATTGCCGACACGCAGATAGATTCGCCGTATAACACATATATGTATGCGGGATTCCCAATAGGCCCTATATGCAATCCGGGAACGGAATGTATAGAGGCGGCACTTTATCCGGAGGCAACCGATGCGTATTACTTTGTTCTTGGCAAGGACGGCTCGCATATCTTTTCAAAGACATATGAAGAACACCTTGCGGCAATGCAGAGTACTGAGCAAAATATTTCGGTCGATGACAGTGCGATTGAAAATCAAGACAGTTTAAAACAATAAAGAGGTTTGATAAATGATAGAATATGATAAAGACGCGATTGTTCCGCCGTATATAACGGAATATTTGCGTGCGAAAACAGTGCATAACGATGAATTTATGCACTCGCTTGAAAAATATGCGGAAGAAAACAGTGTTCCGATAGTAGAGCCTGAAACGGCAAGGTTTTTGTCGGTGATGTGCAGAACGGTTAAACCGAAAAAAATACTTGAAGTAGGTTGTGCGATTGGGTATTCTTCTATATTAATGGCACAGGCTACAGATGATGACTGCGAAATAGCAACACTTGAATGTAACGAAGATATGGTGCGTATCGCAAGGGAGAATATTAAAACTTCGGGATATGCGGGAAAAATATCGGTTATTGAGGCAGACGCAAAGGATTATCTTTCGTATATTGACGATGATGAAGTTTTTGATATGATATTCCTTGACGGTCCGAAAGCACATTATATTTATATGCTTGACGAGTGCGTGAGATTGCTGAAAAAAGGCGGTGTGCTTATTTCCGACAATGTGCTTTACAAGGGAATGACAGCGGATGATAACCACGTTGTGAGAAGAAAAATCACAATAGTTAAACGTCTTAGAAAATATATTGATATGCTTATGGAGCATAAGGAACTTGAAACATCGCTTTTACCGCTTGGTGACGGTGTTACAATATCGGTAAAGAAATAATAAAGGGTAGGAATATATTTATGAAGAAACCAGAACTTTTAGCTCCCGGCGGCAGCTTGGAGAAATTGAAAACAGCGATAGATTACGGTGCGGACGCGGTGTATATCGGCGGTGAAATGTTTTCGCTGCGTGTTGCGGCGGAAAATTTTTCAAAGGAAGATATGCAGGAGGGTATAAAGTACGCTCACGACAGAGGCAAAAAAGTGTACCTTACCGCAAATATTCTTCCGCATAATGATGATATTGAAGAATTTGAGGAGTTTGTCAAAGATATAAAGAATTACGGCTTTGACGCAGTGCTTGTGGCAGATTTGGGATTGTTTGATATGATGCAGGAACTTGCACCGGAAATACCTATTCATGTAAGTACACAGGCAAATAACATTAATTATCGCTCGGCAATAAAGTGGTACAAGATGGGTGCGACGCGTGTCGTGCTTGCAAGAGAAATGTCGTTTAAAGAAATTGCGGAATTTCAAAAGAAAATTCCTGAGGACTTGGAGCTTGAAGCATTTATACACGGCGCTATGTGTATATCGTATTCTGGCAGATGTCTTTTGTCAAACTATATGACGGGACGTGACTCAAACATGGGTGCTTGCGCACATCCGTGCAGATGGAATTACAAACTTGTCGAGGAAACAAGACCGGGTGAATATATGGACGTGTTTGAAAACGAAAGAGGTACGTTTATATTTAATTCAAAGGACTTGTGTACAATCCGTCATATACCTGAGCTTGTGCAAAGCGGTATTGCGAGCCTTAAAATCGAGGGCAGAGTAAAAACTTCTTATTATGTTGCAACGGTTGTCGGAGCATACAGACGTGAGATTGACAGATATTGTGCCGATCCCGAAAATTATGTGTTTAATGAAGCGGAATATGAAGAGCTTTGCAAGGTCAGTCACAGACCGTATACAACAGGTTTTTATTTCGGCAAGCCGGATGAAAATTCACAGGTTTACACGTCAAGTTCGTATATCAGAGATTATGACCTTATCGGCATAGTAAAGGATTATGATGAAAAAACGGGTATTGCGACAATTACGCAGAGAAACCGTTTCTTTAAGGGGGACGAAATAGAGATAATTCAGCCTATGAAACCGTTTTTCGTACAGACGGTTGAAAGTATGTGCGACGAAAACGGTAACGAAATCGAAGTTGCAAACCATGCGGAGCAGATAGTTAAGTTTAAAACGGCACAGCCTGTTTGCGAGGGTGCAATGCTTAGAAAGAAAAAGTAAAAAAACAGAGCAGATTTAATAAAAAAACTACTTTTTTTATTAATCTGCTTTTCTTTTTTGAGAGAATATGATAATATAATTTATAACGGCAAATTTGAGAGAGGAAATTTATAAAAAAGGAGAAGGTTTTATGAAAAACAATCTAAAAAAATTGCTTTGTGCGGCATTGTCAACGGCAATGATTGCGGGAAGTATCGTATTGCCTATGACGGCAAGTGCAGACGATACCACAGGCGGAAACTATGCAGTAACGCTTGACGGTAATACTGCAACAATTCATTCATCGAGTAATGCATATGCGATTATTGCATCTTACGATTCTGATAATGGTACATTGCAAAAACTTGATTATCAGCAGGTGTCTGACGGAAGTAAAATAAACGTACCTTCAGGTGCAAGAATAATGCTTTGGGACAGTTTGCAAAATATGCGTCCGTTGCTTATCGAGCCTGTAAATGTTCCGAGAAAAATGTGGAAGTTTGACTTTGGCGACAGCGATAATGTGGCTACAGGATATTATTCGGTAACAAAAGATACCGCATATTCAACAAACACCACAAAGACATCTGACGGTAAAAAGTTTGGTTTGTTAGGAACTGATGAAAAGGCATATGAAGTAGGAACTCATATCGATGGTATAGATACTCAAGAAGGACAGGTTGTTGTTGTAAATTCAGGTAAAAAGAATACGGTTACATCTGCAACAGATGACTTTTTGGGGGCTGTTGGCGGTGCTCCGATAAAAGGCGAGCCTGCAATAGAGGGTGATTATCCTATTCGTTTCAGTATGGATGCGGAAAATGACCATTATTATAAAGTAAAAGTTTATGTTACGGGATTGAATCAGACAAAAGACGCTGTTGCAACTGTATTTTCTGAAAGACGTCATCCTATTATAACAGAAGAAAAAATTGCCGCAGGAGAAACAAAGGAAGTTAAATTTACTGCAACACTTCAAAACGTATACATAAAAGGACGTGACGGAGCAAAAGATTTTAAATATGCTGATGATATGCTAAATGTAGTAGCAGTTGGTGACAATGTTGCAATTTCAGCGATAGAAGTTGAAGAAGTTGAAGCGTGTCCTACTGTTTGGATGTATACAGATTCAACAGGCTGTGATTATGCTGCATTACAACCGTTCTTCCCGCTACAAAACTATGGCGGAACAGGTACATTCTTATCGAAATATTTGCCGACAGGAGTTGCTATATCCAATCAAGGTGACGGAGGTATAAATGCAACTGATTCTGCACACTGGAATATGGCAAATGCAAACATCGGTAAGGGCGATTTTGTATATGTTCAATACGGACATAACCATAAGGATGACGGACCTTTGGGATATTTAAAAGCAATACCGAAGTATTATGAAAAGGCTCATTCTGTAGGAGCAACAACGATTTATGTAGGACCTATTGACCGTCATAACACAGACCAATTTGATGCAGAAACAAATACATGGAAATCAACACTTAACGGATTCAGTAAAGCTGCAAAATATTATACAGAAGTGCTTATAACAGGCGGAAAAACAGAAGCAGATAAATTTGTTGCTAAGGCAGTGTCAGACGGATTAGATGCGGGTTATGAGTATGCAGACACGGTTATTGCTAAGGGTATTACTGCAGCCGGAGCAAAGGATGTAGTATTTATTGACCTAAATCAACCTTGGCTTGATTGGATGAAAGCTGCCGGAGCAAAGGTAAAGGAAATACGCGGTTCTGAAGTTTATGAGAAAAATGCAGTTGACTACTATTTCCGTGGAGTACGAGGCGGCGGAATTGACGGTACTCACCCTAATGACGCTGGTGCCGATAACGGTGCATACTTATTTATGCAAGAAGCACTAAAACTTCAAACTAACAAGGCTCAGTCGGCGATTACAGAAGTAGAAGCAAATTCAATAAAACCTCTTGTAACAGGTATGAGAAGTACCGCAACACCGTATGAAGTTTCTGAAACTGTTGTAAAAGCAGGTGCTGCACCTAACAAGGCATATCCTGATGTATATGTTTCGTTGCTACCTACAAAATATCCTACTACTATAAAAAATGTAGTATTTGCAGAAGACGGAACAATACAATCTGTTGATGTTTTGAAACATTCGGTATCTGAAAAGGATATGAGTGCATACGGTATTGTAGTTATTACCATTAAAAATTCCGACGGAACAGAAAAGGGTAAAATCTATGCAAATGCACAGGTTGACAACACTGTAAACGGAACACAAACAATTACGGAATTCAGAACTTCAACAGACGGTCTTGTTCTTGGTGAAGGTGATACATACACTGCAGTAGTTTACAGAGCAAAAGATGCGGGTGGAGATGAAGGATTGATAGTTGATACAGATAATCCGGATACATATTCAGCCGTATATGAACCTATGACAATAAAGAGTTCGATTATATCGGAAAACTTTAATTACGAAGGTAAAACTTATAGCGGTGATGAAGATTTGGCAGGAAACGGTAATTGGGCTTTGGCAGGAAGTGCTGTAAATACCGGAAAACTTGGTGCAGAAAGTGCAGATGATGTAATAAACAGAAGATATGCCGAGTTTGCATCGACAGGTAAGAAAGCTGATAACAGTTCAGATGGTTCATTCTATGCTTCAAAGAAATTTGATGTGGCAGACGATTCATCGGAAACAGTAATAGGCACAAGCGGAAAATACCTTATAGAAATGGATTTGTCATACGTTTCGGGCGGAGATCTTAATTTCGGCTTGACAGACGGTATAGATAATAGAAATCCGGGTGGAAAACAGTCAATTACACTATTTAATGTGGCAAGTAACGGCTCAATTAAGGCTGGTGGTAAAGAAGTAGGCTCAATAAATAAGGGTAAATGGTCAACTGTAAGATATATTCTTGATATGGATAACGGAACAGGCACTATTCAAATAGACGGTTTCGACCCTGTTACATATGAATTTAGTAATTACAGTACATTTGGTACAGTTTCACCTACACAACTTACTTATTTCTTGCTATCGGCAAGTAAAGCGGCAGTTGATGTTAAAATATCTGATTTGAAGGTAGGAACTCTTGAACAAGAAGCTCTTCCTAAAAAGACAATTACAGTAGAATCAAGCGACAATACAATGGGAAGTGCATATATAGGAGAAGCAGGAACTACTGAAAAAACAGTAGATATGAACGATATGGTGACTTTGACTGCGACTGCAAATGAAGGCTATGAACTTTTGGCTTGGCGTAAGGACGGCAGTAATGAAAACTTTGCATTCACAAGTGAAATTACTGTAAGAGCACATGACACTGCGAAGTTTACGGCGGTGTTTACAGTATCTGAACCGGATAAATACAATTATTTGTATCATGAAACATTCAAAACATTAACAACATCAACGTTGGCAGCAAACGGATGGGTTAGTGCAAATCAACAAAGTGCAATGACGGTTGAGTATGATGAAAATTCAAGTCTTGGCAATTATTTGAGATTTGGAGCAAATACTAATTCAAGAGGCGGAGAAAAATCATTCGGAGAAACATATACATCTGATAATGGACTTGTATATGCAATGAATATTAAGTTTACAAAAGCAAATATTGATCCTAATGAATTTGCCGTTCATTCGGGAAATATGACTTATAATGATGGAAATAAAAATTATGGTTGTACAGGCGGATATGTTTTGTATTTGAAGCAAACAAAGGACGGTGCAATCACAGCAAACGGACAAACGACTACAATTCCGAATAATGAATGGGTATCGGTAGTTGCAGTTTGTGATTTTACAACACACAAAGTAAATGTAGTAGCAAAATCACTTGACTCAAGTAAAACTTATTTTGACGGTGAAGTTGATATGGCTGATACAAGTGCAACAGGATTATCGGGACTATATTGTAAGTATGGTAAATCATCAGGCGGTTCTGTATCAATGGATAATATAGAAATATTCAGTGCAGACCAATATACAGAATAAACTTTGCAAGTGAATTGCAAACGGAATACTAAACAATCCAAAAAAGACCGCGAAAGCGGTCTTTTTTGGTAAAAATAATCTACAAAAATAAAAAATGTACAACTTGAATTTTGCATTTTATATAAAAAATGATGTGCTTTTTTGTGCAATATTTTTGTTCAAAGTTTCTTAATAATATTGCACATACAAAAAAAATATGATACAATATATACCATATAGATGGGTTAGGATTGTGCAGATTTACTCAAATCGACATCCTGTACCTGTTAAATTAAACAAGACTTGGAAACAAGTTAAGGAAAGAAAGGGAGAGAAGAAATGAAAAGTAAAAAACTAATTTCATTACTTTGCGCCGCTGCTATGTCAGCATCTGCTTTCGCAGGCTTGACAGTAACAGCAAGCGCGGCAACACCTGTTTACACCTTTGATGGAAGTGACATCACAGGCTTTTCAGGTAATGGAACTCTTGCACAAGTGAGTGATGACAAGGGTGAATATTTCTCAATTAAAGCTAATGGCAGCAGTACATATTCTGCAACATTGACTTTACCTGCAGATGCACAATTAACAAGTGCTGACGGCTACACAATCGAATACGATGCAAGACTTCATAAGTCAAATGGTATGGGTAGATACGGAAGATATACTCAAGTTGCATTCATCGATTCGTCAAATGCAGCTAAAGACTCCAGAGACTATGGCCCATACGGTGCATTGTTCTCAGGCGGTAATTCAAGTACTGAAACAGGTCAAGGATATACAGCAGGTGTGGCATCTTCATTGTCTGCAAGATACCAACTTGACGGTACAATCGTAAATGACCCTGGTACAGAAACATTGGCTGCTGATAATACATCAGTAACAGGCATTGCTGATGATATGTGGGTTAGAGTACAGACATACGTTAAAGGTGATGTAGCTAAAGTAACAGTAATAGATGTAAATAATAATAAAATAGTTGATGGTGTTGATTATATCAACAGTGCAACAAAACTTGATACTATTTATGTAACAGCCGGTCGTGGTGATGACAGTGTTACAGGACCTGGTGAAGTATGCCTTGATAACATCAAAATTTATTCGGGTGAGGCAGAAACACTTACAACAGATGGTTTGAGAGGCGTTGTAGCAGCAGCCACACCAATTCCTGAACCTGAAACAGTATCCGGTTCAGCGCAAACTCTTGCAGCCCCGGCATCAGTAACAGATGCTTATACAGCTGACTTTAACAATGCTACTGTAGGAACTGTTGCATCAATCGAAACAGAAGATCAAGATGCAAAAACAGTTGTTGATGGTATGAAAGTTAAAGTTGGTTCAAGAAGTACAGGTGCTGATACAAAGACATATGCCGCAATCGCAAAGGTTGCTACAGGCGATAATGCACTAAAACTTGCTGCAAACCAATTCTCAACAAATGGTAGAGGACCGGTTGTAACTCTTGATGATACAAAAGAAATTTCATCAGGCGAAACTGCAATTATGGGATTTACAACATATCTTTCAGCCGCAAAGGGTACTGATGAAGGTGGTCTTCCGAGATTGTTCTTGATTGACAACACAACAAATATTGATGGTAACGGTTGTGCAAGAGATATACTTGCAGTTATTACAACCGAAGATGCAAGCGGATATACAAACGGTGATACACCAATCGGTATTCAGGTAACAGAAGGTTGGCACACTGTAGTTGTTGCAGTATCAGAAGGTACATACAGAGTATTTATTGACGGTAAATATAAAGATGGTGAAGGTAAACTTAGCCCTGCAGTTAAGGGTACTAAGGTTGGTTCCGGTTCAACATCAGCTCAAGTAACTCATCTTCCAAGCTTCGCAGTTGAAAATACAAAGTCAGACAGTGGTACAGCTTATTCAAAAGCCTTGATTGATAATGTAGTTGCATATAAGATTACAGATACACTTGATGCTAAGTATCTTCCAACTGAAACAGCAGCTCCGACACCTGCTCCGATACCTGCAAAGGTTACAATGAGCGTTGATGAAAATGCAAATACAGTTACATTGACATCAGATAAGGATACAGATGCAGTTCTTGTTCAAGCATCATACAGAACTGATAATACATTGGATTCAGTTAAGAAAGTTGTTAATGTTGCTCTAACGGCAGGTACAGCTTATACAGTTCCTGCAACAGATTTAGATGCATTCACAACAAATGATAAGATAATGGTTTGGGATAGTCTAAAGACTATGACACCGCTTGCAAGTGCTTATACAATAAAGAACGGTGCCGCTCAAGCTACAGCTAAACCGGCTCCGACAGCTGAACCGACAGAAGCTCCGGCAGAAACAGTTGCTCCGACAACTGAGCCGACAGAAGCTCCTGCAGAAACAGGTGCTCCGACAGTTGAGCCGACAGAAGCTCCTGCAGAAACAGGTGCTCCGACAGTTGAGCCGACAGAAGCTCCGGCAGAAACAGCTGCTCCGACAGATACACCGGCTCCGACAGCAACAGCTGTTCCTACTTATGCAGTATCAGGTACTGTAGACGCAGGTGTTAAATCTGTAACTCTTACAGATAAAGCAGAAGCTGAAAATACAATTACAGGTACAATCGAAGATACAGCTGTAACATTTACAGGTGTTAAAGCTGGTACATATACAGTATCAGCTGTAGCTAAAGATGATTACAAAGATTTAACAGTAACTCCTCAAGAAATTACAGTTAGCGGCAATCTAGAAGGTGTATTCACAGTAACAACAACTGCTAAAGTTAAGAGTGCAGTAACTACTGCAGTAACAGGCGGTACTGCTACAGTAACAGGCGCAACAGATTTGACAAGCGTTGCAGAAGGTACAGAACTTACAATAACAGCTAAAACACCTGCTTTGGGTTACCTTGCTGCTGATCCGACAATTACAGTAACAAAGACAGACGATGCCGAAACAACAGTAACTGTAGCAGAAGGCAAGTTCACAATGCCTACATACCCTGTAACAGTAACAGTTGCATATGCAGCAGACCCAACAATGAAAGTTTTTGATGCAGAAGCATCAACATGGGTAAAAGCTGATGACACAACAGCTCATGGCAGTGATGAATTGCTAAAATTAGGTCAATGGGCAAAGGGTAAAGATGGTACACTTAGCACAAATGAAACAACACTTCTTAGATATGCAGGTCTATCAGATGTAGATAAGGATAGAGTTGTTTCAGCTAATTTGAATTTTGATGTTGCATCAACAAGCTATGATGCAAATCAAAAACGTTGGGTAGATTCTTACTTCTTTATAGGTGCACTTTCAAGCAATGATTGGGATGCGTCAACAGCAGTATATACAGATTATCAAAGTATAAGAAATGATAGTTTAACAGATACAAAGGTATGGACAGGAACAAAGGATGCAACTACAGCCTCCACTGAAGCTCACGGTGCATTTGTAACAGCAAATGTTCCTGTTACATCATTAGTAAAGTCTGCAACAACAGATAAACTTTCTTTAGAATTAGCTGTAGGAACAGCAAGAACACAGGTTGTTAAGAAAGCTCCAAAGTTAGTTCTTACAATAGGTCAAGCGGTAACTTTTAATGTTGCAAGTGGCGAAACAAAAGTTGAAAAAGCAACTGTTGAAATTAAGAATGGCGATGCAGTTGTAGCAACAGAAACAACTGATACTGATGGTGTAGCAAAAGTTGCTCTACCATCAGGTGATTACACATATACAGTAACAAGTGCTGATTATGCAATTAAAACAGGTTCTATAAAAGTTGCAGATTCAGCTGTAGCAGAAAATGTTGCTGTAGTTGCAAATGAAGCAAAGAAAGTTGAAATTACGTCTCCTGAAAATAACATTGTTGTAGTTGGAAGCCCTATTACATTTACAGCAACAGTTAAAGACCAAGATGGTCGTGTAATGACAGGCAAGACTGTAAATTGGACTGTTGTTGATACACCGGCTAATATTGCAGTAGAAAATGGTGTTGTATCAGTAACAAACGGAGTTATAGGCGGAAAATACAAAGTACAGGCTACAATCGCTGATACAGAAATATCTGCAACAGCAGACTTTGAAGTTGTTGCAAAGAGCAAAGGTACTTTAAAGGCAATATATACAACAGGTGATGAAACAACAGGTGTAGTTGAAACTGTTGACGTATATACTGAAGACGATAACAAATTTGAAGCAGATGAAGTTACTGTTCCTGAATCATATCTTTCAGAAAGAGTAGTAACAAATTCAGACACAGGACTATATGATGTATATAGTTATGTATCAGGTGGTACTGATAAAATTACTTTGGCAGCAGGAGAAAATAAAGTTGTAATTGTTGTCAAGAAAGACGCATCATATAATGTATATGAAAAGTTTGAAGATGAAAAGCCATTATTCAAAGCAGATTCAAGAATTACAGTAAAAATTGAAGATGATGCTACATTAAATTCAAAAGTTGTCGGATTCACTTGTGCAGGTAATGCAGGTAATGGATATTCATTTGCACATTATGCATTACCAGATACAGTAACAAAAGATATAGTAACATTTGATTTTGATTATTATAATACAAACGGTGGTAGAGCAATATTGAGCATTGGTGATGCAACAACAAGAGGAACTACTGGTGGTAGTACAAAAGTTACTTACAATTCAACAGGTGCTATATTTAATTTAGGATCGAATAAAACTAATGCATTAGTTCAAGGTGACAGCTCTAAAGCTATAGGTGACTATACAAATAAATGGATGCATGTCAATGTAGTTGTTAATCAATCAACAAAGAAAGTAAGCTATACTATCACAAATAAAGCAGATGGTGCAGAAATAGCAAAAGCAACAGATGTGGCTTTTGTTGATGCAACAACAGAAAACTTAAAAGCAACACAAATTGATATTTTTGGTTATATAAACAACAGCCATTGTGCAATGCTTGATAATATCAAGGTAACAGAAAGTGATGCAACAACATCTGCAACTGAATAATTTATAAAGCAATAAAAGAACGGTCGTATGACCGTTCTTTTTGCTTGACAAATTTAGCGTTGTGTGATAATATAATAAAAGAAATGGTAAACAAACCATGCTGCATGTTAATAATTTAGTAGAAAGAAATATTTTCTACGAAATAGTTACCTATTTGTGAGATAGGTAACTATTTTTTTATTATCACTATACAAAGCAGTAAAACCAAAGTTAAATAAACAATAGCTTCACTCATATGCACACCCCCTTTAAGGTGGTGTCAGCATGGTTTGCAACCATTTCAGAATGTTATTATATCATAGAGGGAAGAATTTGTCGATAAATGTAAATGATATGATAATTTCTTATAATAAAAATATGGAATTTTGCGCTTAAATAACAAATATTTCAAAAATATTTCGTATTTTGCGTTTAATGTGTAATCTATATGTAACAAAATTACGAAAATTACTTGCATTTATATACAATATATAGTATAATAGTTTAGATAGCAAAAAAGTAATTTCGGAGGGGTTTTATGTACTGCAAAAATTGTGGCAGACAACTGAAAGAGGGAACACGTTTTTGTGACAGATGTGGTCAATCAGTAAGAAAAAACAACCAGAACAGCCAAACTACAAAACGCAAAGAAATCGAGGAACTGAAGGCTGAACGTCTTAATCGTAAACGTCGTTTACAGGAAAAAGAGGCAAAACAAGTCCGTAATAAAAAACGTAGAAAAAGTAAGGGAAGTGTTATGATTTTCATAATCGTAGCACTGCTTATCGCAATAGTAAGTGTGATTATCGGCTATAATATGATGGCTCCGAACGATAACGGATTAGGCACTGCTCCTACTTCAACAAATTCGCCTGCAAGTGCAACGAATATGCCAACAGATACAGCAAACAACGTATCATCAACATCATCGCCGTCAAATTCAGCAAGCAAAAACGGTTATTCAAAAATGACAATAAGCGGTGTAACATGCGTTTATCCGTCTACTTTTAATTCAAATCCGACAACAGGAAATCAAAAACTTAACTTGACTGATGCGCTTGGCGGTGCAACTATGACTGTTTCGCAAGAGGGAAAGAGCGGTGCTCCGTCTGACCTTATGCGTGACTATGCACGTCAAACGGGCGGCGAAGTTTCATATTCTCGTGCCGGTGACGATTGGTATGCAGTCACTGTGACAACAGATGATACTGTTTACCACAGAAAATGCGTGTTGAAAAACGGAATTGCGGTATATTATGATTTCTCATATTCTTCAATGACTTCAACAGCTCAAAAATATACTGAATATATTGACTATATGGACAGCAATTTCAAATAATTTAAGAAAGATATTTGATTGCAAAGCATATTGACGCAATCAAAATTAAGCAAATCAATATTTTTAATATTTTAGATTTCGAGCGGACAGCCTTTGTGGGTTGTCCGTTTTTTTGTATTCGTTCGATGTAGCGACTGACTATTGTTTCCGCGTCTGCTATTGCTCTGCTTTCAAGTTTTGGATTATAGTCTTTGAGAATTATTATTGCTTGGCTCACATACGGTGATGAAAAATTATTTAAAATAACTACTTTCTTTGTCAATTCCTTCATTACTAATCTCCAATCATTTCAATTTGTTTTATTTCCATTATTTCCGACTATGAAAAAGTATATACCTGCTTTATTTTTGTAACATTAATCAAAAATAAATGTAATAATATGTAAATATCGTGCATATAAATAGTAATATGTGGGAAAAGTCGAGTAATATATTTATTCATATTGCAATATTTGAAATTATTTTGTAATAAAAATGTAATAAAAAGCTTGACAATGTAACAATTTTGTAGTATACTATGGAACAAGTAATGAAAGGGGTTTAACTTTTATGACTACACAAGAGATGACAAAACAAGAAATGATAATGAATTTGCGTGAAAAACGCGAAGAAAAGAAAAAAGCAAAATTGAAAGCAAAACACAGAAGATGTACGATTGCAATTATTACGCTTGTGGCAATGATGACGGTAATATTCGGTAGTGTATACAGCGCATCGGCGAAGGAAATCACAATTACGGAAATAAACGAATTTGCGGGAACAAATGAAACAAAAACTGTAAAGACAAGAAGCGAAAGCGTTGAGGGTGCTCTTGAAGAACACGGCGTGAATGTTTCGGATACCGATAAGATTAATGTTTCAACAGAAAAGCCTGTTGAGGATAATGAAAATATTGTTATCAAGCGTGGTAAGCGTGTTACAATTAAAGTCGGTGAATCGGAAGAAGTTGTAACAGTAACAAAGGCGGACGTTAAGGACGCACTTGTTGAGGCAGGATATATTCCGGGCGAATATGACCAAATTTCAGCCAACGGCGAAACTGTTGCAAGCAGTGACACAATCGAGCTTGTATCGGTAAGCCATACAGACGAAACTGAAACGGAAGTAATTCCTAAAGGTGTTGAATATGTTGATGACGCGACTTTGATCAAGGGACAGGAAAAAGTCGTTGACGAAGGACAAGACGGTGTGAAAACAATCACTTACAAGGTTACATACCAAGACGGTCAAGAGGCGACAAGAGAGGTGATAGACGAACAAGTTACAACTGAAATGCGTAACAAAGTTATTGCAAAAGGTACAATGGAACCTACACCTGCACCTAAGAATACAACCGTTAAGGACACCTTTGCGACAAAGTCGACAGTAAGCGATAACGGCGGTACTGTAAACGGATATAAATATAAGAAGAAAATCACAATGACTGCTACAGCTTATTCGACTTCACCGTCAGAAAACGGCGGTTATACGGTTTCTGCAATGGGTAATCCGCTTGGATACGGTATAGTTGCAGTTGACCCGAGCGTTGTTCCGTTGGGTTCAAAAGTGTATGTAACATCAGCCGACGGTTCATGGTCGTACGGCGTTGCAAGTGCTGAAGATACCGGCGGTGCAATTAAGGGTAACAAGATTGATTTATGCTACAATTCTAATGCCAACGACTTCGGCAGAAGAAGTTGTGTAGTGTATATTTTAGATTAATTTACGTTAAAAGAGAGTGTGAGATTATTTCTGTAAAATTAATTTTTCTATGATAAAATACTTAGTTTTATTTGGGCAGATAAGCAAA
>NZ_JAJEQM010000010.1 GCF_020687385.1 Hominilimicola fabiformis | reverse complement strand
GAACACAGAAGTTAAGCTCCTTAACGTCGATGATACTTGGTGGGTGACTGCCTGGGAAAGTAGAAAGTTGCCGGAACTCATGGCCCGTTGGTCAAGCGGTTAAGACACCGCCCTTTCACGGCGGTAACGCGGGTTCGATTCCCGCACGGGTCACCAACATTTTAAACAGCCTTTCTTGTAAAGGCTGTTTAATCTATTTAATATTATGGACCATTAGCTCAGTTGGTTAGAGCATCCGGCTCATAACCGGACGGCCCTAGGTTCGAGTCCTAGATGGTCCACCATAAAATAAATCGCATTTTTATGCGGTTTATTTTTGTATATACACCTTTTTATACAAATGCTGATTGGATTTTATTGATGAGAAGGATGAAAATAATGAAGAGATTAGAGTTTTATTGGTCTTCAAATCCCGATTGCTGGGCATGGAAACCAAATGGAATGAGAGTAATAAAGCCCGATGCCACAAAGGAGGCGCAAGAGAGTTACAAACATTATTTAGAACAGACATCCGGAGAACAGGGAAAATCATTATAAACATAAATATTGAGGTATTTTTATGAGTGAATTATTTGATAAATGGGAAGACGATATAAAAAAGTATTGTGAAATTAATAATTTAAGTTTTGAAAAAGCCAAGAATATGGCGAAATGTTGGGGAAAAGATGATTTGATTTTACAATATTATGATAGTTCAAAAAATAATGGAAAAGGTTTAAATGATGAGATACCTCTGCCGATTGTGTTAAAAATTAAAAAGAAAGATAACGTATTGATATTTGAACAAACGGAATATACCAATAAATATTTATCTAAAAATTAATTACTATTAGTTTTTTGAATTTTAGTAAAAAAATATTGACAAAATATAATTTTACATATATTATGATAACAAATAATAGCAAGGGAGAAATAAATATGAAAAAATTAATATGTTTGTTGGTGATATGTGCTAATTTAGTGGGAGTAGCAGTTAATGTATCGGCGTATTCGGATTATGATACAGAAGAAACAAGATTTTTAAGGATTATGGACATTATGAACGGTTACGAGGACGGAATATTTAAACCTTATAATGTACTTACGCGCTCTGAAGCTATAAGAATAGTTGATGATATGATGGGATTCAGCGATGAAACATCATATACAGAAAAAGAAAATTCAGATTTACCGTTTAGTGACATATCAAAGGATTCGTGGGATTGGAAGTATTGGAATTATGCGTACTGTAACAGTGTGATAAGTGGATTTGAAGATGGTACGGCACGACCTAATGATAATGTAACGTATGCACAATTTGTAAAAATGTTGGTTACATCAATAGGATATGACTTTTATTCAGAGGCAGTTGGAGGATATCCGAACGGTTACTTCAAATATGCTGAAAATTTTAATATTACAGATGATATAAATTTGAATTATGATGATACTATTACTCGCGCATCAGCGGCATTATTAGCCCAAAGAACAATGAACACACCAATAATGGAGTTTATTTCTAAACCAATATCAACAATATTGTCGGAACAAAAAAGTGAATTTGTTGAAAGTAAAATCTATAACGGTACAGGTGCAGATTACAGAACACTTCTTACAAAAAAGAAATGTTATAATGCTGATGTAATCATTGAAAGCATATCGGGCGATATTACTACGGCGAAAATAGTCAATGCAAGAAATTTTTGCGACAAAGAATACAATGGTACGGAAAATTACAGTTTTGAGTTAAACACAAACGGATATGAATTATCAGAAAATGAAAAATACAATGTGGTTGTGGAATGCGTTGATAACAATTATATTTTAAAATTTGTATATGAAAGTGATATATAAGAAAAAGGAGAAACAGATGGCATCGAGTAAAGAATTTTTAGAATACATATTAGAGCAATTATCGGAGTTAGAGGAAATAGCGTACAGGGCGATGATGGGGGAGTACATTATTTACTACAAAGGCAGAATTGCCGGCGGAATATATGATGACCGACTGCTTATAAAACCTGTTAAATCGGCTATTGACTATGTTTCTGACATTCGGTACGAAGTACCTTATGAGGGTGCGAAAGAAATGATTTTAATAGAAGAAGTTGACAACAAAGAATATTTAACCGAATTATTTAAGGCGATATATGACGACTTACCGACACCGAAAAAGAAAAAATAACCAATATTGAAAACACCTCAATATTATGGTATAATTCATATAATGAGGTGAGAGAGATGAAAGTAAAGGAAATATGTGATTATTCGGGTTCAACATTGCTTGGAATGAACGGCGGAATGGTTGAGAGTCCCGATTCAAAAAGAATTATATATGCACGCAAAGCAGACTTGACAAAGCCTGAAACGGAAATATGGATATGCGACAGGGGTTTTGAAAATCATCGCAAAGTATATGATGTACACTGCGGCAATCACAACGGCCCGTCAGCAACCTTTATAACAAACAGCCTTATAGTTTTTCGTGATGTGGAATTTGAGGGAATAGCCGGCAAAGAACCGTCTATATGTGTATTCCGTATACTCGATGTTGATACGGGTGAGGTTAAGTACAAAATTCGCGGCAAAGAAAGTCATTGTGCGGAAAACGGCAAGTATCCGTTTTCAATATCGACAGAATATCTTGACAAAAATCCCGATTATCCCGAAATTAATTCGTGCGGAATTTACATACTTGATGTTGAAAGCGGAAAAATAATGCTTGTTGCAACAGAGGAAGATATTTTAAATATGGTAAGGGAACACGGTCTTACTCCGAACGAGCATACCGCGTCTGTCAGCCACGTTCAGCTAAATCCGTCCGCAACGGCAGTTATGATGCGCTTGGGCGTAAAGGACTGCCCTGTATTCGGTGCGTTGGGTTGCATAGATTTAGACACTAAAAAAACGCATATGATAGCGGACAAGCCTGTACATCAGCTTTGGTTTGACGATGACACATATATGGCTACACGTCAGTTTAATCAAGGCAGACACATTGAAATGGAAACAAGCTACATTGCACGTTTTTCAAAGGACGGAGAGGAATTAGAAGTGCTTGGCGGAATTTCAAATCATATGGACGGAAGTTTTGACAGAAAATATTTTGCCGGTGACAGATGTTATCCCGACTTTGCACCGAATGTTTATTTGTACAAGCGAGGTGACAAAAATCCGATTGCAACTTTTGAAATATCGAAGGACGAATACACCACATGGAAACTTCAGGTACATCCAAATCCGTCGTTTTCGCGTGACGGAAAGCGGCTGTACTTTAATAAACAGTGCAAATGTTACAACGGAAAATACAGAACGGTAGCTGTTTTTGCAGATATTTCTGAAATTATTTAAAACTAACTTGCAAAAATTGTCCTTTTTTGCTATACTGTATATGTTGTAATTATTAAAGAAAGAATGTGAACATAAATGATTATTATTATGAAAGAATCCGCATCGGCAAAGGAAATCGAGAGTGTTGAAAAACTACTTGCCGAGTTCGGATTCCAAACGCACCCTATTCAAGGCGAAAAGAAAACAGTTATCGGCGCAATCGGCGACAAGCGTCTTTTAAGTATGAATCAAATTCTTACTATGGACGGTGTTGAAAACGTTGTTCCGATTATGAAACCATATAAACTTGCATCTAAGGAGCTTCACAAAGAACCGTCAGTTATCGAAATCGGTCACGGAATAACAGTCGGTGGCAAGCAGCTTGCAGTATTTGCAGGTCCTTGCGCAATCGAAAGCCAGGAACAGTTCACAACTGTATCAAAGGCTGTTAAGGCCTCGGGTGCAAACATTCTTCGCGGCGGTGCGTTCAAGCCTCGTTCATCACCATATTCATTCCAAGGTCTTGAGGGTGACGGCTTGAAGATTATGTACAACAGCGGTCAGGAACTTAATATGCCTATCTGTACTGAAGTACTTGATACAAGAGATGTTGAACTTGTTGCAAAGTATGCTGATATTATGCAAATCGGTGCAAGAAATATGCAGAACTTCAAACTTCTTCGCGAAGTCGGTAAGTGCGACAAGCCTATACTTCTAAAGAGAGGTCTTGCTTGTACTATGGAAGAGTGGCTAATGGCTGCCGAATATATTATGTCTGAGGGTAATGAAAAGGTAATCCTTTGCGAAAGAGGTATCAGAACATACGAAACTGCTACAAGAAATACATTTGACCTTTCGGCAATTCCTGTTTCAAAGGAACTTTCTCATCTTCCTATTATTGCCGATCCGAGCCATGCAACAGGTACATATAAGTATGTTCCGGCTATTGCAAAAGGTGCTATTGCGGCAGGTGCTGACGGTCTTATGATTGAAGTTCATAACTGCCCTGAAAAGGCTGCGTCAGACGGCGCTCAATCGCTTACACCTGAAAAGTTTGACAAGCTTATGAAGGAGCTTGATCCAATCGCGAAGGCAGTAAATAAGATTCTATTATAAGAAATTTATAGGCTGGATGAAGTTGCCCACATTGTGTGAACAATTTTATTTCAGCCTTTCGTTTTATTGAAGGGAGTTATTGACTTAATATGTTAGGTTATCTTGGTCCGAACGGAACATTTTCACATCAGGCGGCTATGGAATGGTCTGAGGGTAAAGAAGAAATAAAGGAGTTTTCAACGATTTATTCTGTAATTTTGGCGGTTGAAAAAGGCGAAATTGACAGGGCAATCGTGCCGATTGAAAATTCTATTGACGGAAGTATCAACACAACTTTGGATACTCTTGCTTTTGATGTGGATTTATATATAACAGGTGAATACATTCTTCATATAAGCGAAAATCTTATGGTTAAAAAAGGTGTAAAGAAAGAGGATATAAAAATTATCACTTCCCACCCTCAACCGATAGGACAGTGTTCAAAATTATTGTCACACGAATTTGCGGATGTGAAAATTGAATTTGCCGATTCAACTGCGTCTGCGGCAAAACGTGTAAAAGAATCGGACGGCTCTGTGGCGTGTATCGGCTCACCGAACAGTGCAAAAATTTATGACCTTGATATTTTGTGTCACGACTGCGGTGACGACGCAAATAATTCAACTCGATTTGTTATTATTGAAAAAACACCGAATAAGACAGTTACAGGTCACGATAAGTCATCAATCGTATTTGCGATTGATAATAAACCGGGCAGCTTGTACAGTGCGATTGAGCTTTTGGCGAAGTCCGGAATTAATATGACTAAAATCGAGTCACGTCCTATGAAAAAGGAACTCGGTAAGTATGTGTTCTTCATTGATATTGACGGCAATATTGATGATGCGTCAATTTACTTTGCACTTGATAAAGTAAGACAGAATACATTTTTCTATAAATTTCTCGGATCATATAATTACTAAAATGCGAAATATTAAAAAAGGAAGTTTTGAAAACTTCCTTTTTTAGTTTGAATTTATAATATCCATAATAGTTTTTTCGGCGAGTTTTACTTCCTGCAACAGTTCATTTGCGGAAAGTCGTGTCGCACCGTTGCCTAGAATGATAATTTGTTCAAGGTTATCCGAAGTGGCAACACGCACACGATGTTTTTTACCGATTTTATGTGTGATTTTTTCAATATACATATCGGCGGTTTCAGCCTCTTTTGTGTACACAACGTTTATATTATGAATTTTTTCGGTACTGCCGACATTTCCTTTAACTTTATACGCATCAAAAACAAGTATTAAATTGCATTGCTTAAAGCCTTGATAATTGCAAAGAATATCAATCAGTCGGTCACGCGCCATATTAAGGTTATCTTTGGCGAGTTCTTTCAGTTCGTCCCACGCAAAAATTATATTGTAACCGTCTACAAGCAAATATTCGTCACCTAATTTAACAGGCTTTGATTTTTGATGGCTTTTTCGGTCGGGAGTGGATTTCTTTACAGTGTATGACGCTACTTTACGGCGTACAGGACCGTATGTACGTTCAAAAATCTGCATAAGCTCATTATCATCGGCAACCATATTGATGTAGTCGTTTGCACGCTGATAGACGTTTTCTTCTTCATCATCGTCTTGGTCAAGCTTTATGCCGTCAATGTGCATATGGTCGTAAACCTTATCCCACTTTACAACAAAGCCTGCACCGTGCGAACAGAAAACCGAATCGGCGGGATTTTCAATATCGGTTTCGCTGTCGTAACCGATTTCGGCAATCACTTCTTCGGTATTGTGGCAAGGCTCATAACCGCTTAAAATACAGTTTAATCTGCCTTTGCCGTGCGTGTAACCTGTTACGTCCATTTGATAGTCACGCATTGTCGCAACGGGTGCAGAGCCTGAAATTCGCGTCATATCACCGATTGTTTCGGGTTGACTGAATGTACCGCCCATTTGCTGAATGTCGGTCATTGCACGTCCTACGTTTTCGGTAGGTATTTCAAGATGAAATTCGTACCAAGGCTCAAGCAAAACACTTTCAGCCATTTTTAAGCCTTGACGTACCGCACGATAAGTAGCTTGACGGAAGTCGCCGCCCTCCGTATGTTTTTGGTGTGCACGTCCTGCGATAAGCGTTATTTTTATATCGGTAATCGGTGAGCCTGTCAGAACACCGATATGTGCTTTTTCTTTTAGATGGGTGAGAATAAGTCGTTGCCAGTTGCGGTCAAGACTGTCCTCACTGCAATTTACCGCAAACTGCATACCGCTGCCTTTTTCAGTCGGCTCCATAAGTAAATGCACTTCAGCATAATGCCTTAACGGCTCATAATGTCCGACACCCTCAACAGGTGCGGCTATTGTTTCACGATACGCAATACCGCCGTGACTGAATTCAATATCAATACCGAATCTCTCTTTTATAATTCGTTTTAAAACTTCAAGCTGAACTTCGCCCATAACTTGAACGTGAATTTCCTGCAACTGTTCGTTCCATATTATATGAAGCTGTGGGTCTTCGTCCTCCAAATGACGTAATTCGGTAAGTGCTGTATGCACGTCAATACCGTCCGTAAGCTCCATACGGTACGTCAAAACAGGCTCAAGAACGGCATTTTTTGAATCAGGCTCACAACCTATTCCTTCACCGGAATATGTCTGTGTAAGACCTGTTACGGCACAAACCGTACCGGGGAATGCCTCGTCAACCGCTTGGAATTTTGCACCGGAATAAATTCTGATTTGATTTACTTTTTCCGACCACTCATTTTTCTTGTTACCCTTTAAAAGTGTTTTTACCTTTAAAGTACCGCCGGTAATTTTCATATAAGTAAGACGTGTGCCTTGCTCATCTTCGGCAATTTTGAATACCTTTGCACCGAATTTGTCATCGTAAATAATTTGTCTGGTGTACAGTTCAAGTCCTTCAAGAAATTCCGATACACCTTCCATTTTAAGTGCAGAGCCGAAATAGCACGGGAATATTTTTCTTTGTACAACGGCATTTCTTATGTCTTGATTTTTGACAGTACCGTCCGCAAGAAATGTATTCATTATAGATTCGTCACACATAGCGAGCGATTCTCTGAAATCTTCATTTTCAGGATTTTGCGTAAAATCAATACAACCGTCCGAAAATCTTGTATGCAATTCATCAAGAACGGCGTTTCTGTCGGCGTTTAGGTCCATTTTGTTCACGAATATAAATGTAGGTACATTGTATCGTGCCAAAAGCCGCCATAGTGTTTCTGTATGATTTTGTATCCCGTCCGTACCGCTTATAACGAGGATTGCGTAATCAAGCACGCTCAAAGTACGCTCCATTTCGGTAGAAAAGTCAACGTGACCGGGAGTGTCAAGTAAAGTAAATTCTGTGTCACGAAAACGCATAACGGCTTGCTTTGAAAATATCGTAATGCCCTTGTCGCGTTCAATTTCGTGTGAATCGAGAAATGCGTCACCATGGTCAACACGACCGATTTTTCGTATTTCACCTGCACTGTATAACATTCCCTCAGATAGCGTAGTTTTACCCGAGTCAACGTGTGCAAGTATTCCAATTACAACTCTGTTCATATCATCTCTGCCTTTACAGTATATATTATTTTAATTATATCATAATAGAAATGTTTTGTCCAATTCAAACAAAAAAAACGGTGTTGCATTGCAACACCGTTTCAGAATGTCGACAAATTGTCCGGAACGTGCAAAATATTATTTTTGTATTTTAAAACTAAATTTATAGCTATAACAAATAACAGGCAAGCCTATCTTCGATATACGGCTTGCCTGTGCACTTTTTGCGAAAATAAACTCTAACGTACCAACGTACGCCGACGAGTTCATTTTCGCAAAATCCGAACTAATTTCTCGACCTCTGTCAGCCTGTCGACAGCTCCTTTTTTTATTCTTCAGCGCCAAGAACAGCGATTTCGCTGATATGACAGTAATTCTTGTCAGGGTCTGTTGCACCGTCACCGTTGTAGCGGATATAACGTGCTTTTACCGTTTCATGGAACATATACTTTTCAAATTCGCTTGATTCACCTGTGTTTTGAGTTTTTGGAAGTGCAGTTTCCCAAGTCTTGCCGTCAACCGAGTATTCGATTGTGAACGGATAAATTCTTTCACTGCCTTTCCACATTGCGATTGCAACACCAGAAACGTCCTTTTCTTCGCCTAAATCAAGCGTAAGCGTACTCTTACCGTAACTTGACCAACGCGTGTTTATATCAAGGTCAACCGCACCTGCTTCAACGTTACCGTCATTGTCGCTTGCCTCAACGGCAAAAACGTCAAGTTGGTTAGGATAATATTTTTGACCTGTTCCGTTTATTGCGACAACTTCAATTTTGTCAGGTACTTTTGCAGATGTGATTGTAGATTTTCTTGACATTGCGAAATCGTCCGACATATTTAAGTCAATATCGCTTATGCAGATATATTTATCATTGTAGTAAACAATCTTTCCGAGTGCTTCACCGATTGCACGAAGCGGAACCATTGTTCTGTCGTTGTTCAAAATCGGTGCAGTGTCCATTGTTTTTGTTTCGTTGTTTACAGTATAATCGTTGCTACCGATTTTCATTGTAACGGCGTCACCGTTGATTTTGATTTCCTGTGTATCTGCCACCCATTCAACGTCTGCGCCGAATGACTCAGAAATAAATCTCAACGGAACAAGAGTTCTTTCGTTTTCGTCAAGGTATGGTACAACGTCCGTGCTGTCGTTATCAACACGTTTCGGAACACCGTTTGTAAGTGCTGTCGGTGTGTCAAGTACAAGCTCAACCTTTTCACCGCTGTATAAATCGTTTATATTCCAAGACTTCTTTGCAAGGTCGGGATTTTTTTCATTGTTGCCTACTGTATAAATCTGCGGTACAGGTACATTTTCAGTGTCAAAACCAAGATAATAGCTTAGGTGTGTAGGCTGATTGTAACAGTCGTTTTGGTATGCAACGTGCATTCTGTATTGAATGTCGTGCATAAGTGTAGGGATTTTGTAGCTTGTCGGTGTAGTGGTTGTGTAAATTCTCAAAGCACTGCCGTCCTTTAGCGGATACATAACTTCTTCACGCCAATCGCCGAAAAGATCGGCGGTAAGTGACGGATTAGCTTTTGTACCGTTTACAGAAGTACAACCCGAAGCGGTGAAGATAGTTTCAACCTTTTCTTTTTCGGGATTCCACTTGCTGATATAAATGTTGTCCTGAACTTCACGGCCCAAATCGCCGTCCCAATAGCATAGGAAGTTTGCCGGCATAGTGTATTTTGTTGAAATGACGGTACCGTCTGCGGCGGTAAGTATTCCTGCGGCTGACCAGCCTTCGCAACCAGGATAACGCGGGTCTATGTCATCAGATGTGCCGCGACCGTTGTCACTGCCCATTTGTTCGCCGCCGACAAGTATTTCGCCTGTACGTGCGTCACGCATTTCAAAGCTGTATTTTGCTTGAGTTTCTTCGTGACAAGAGTAAACTTCAAGTCCCGGTCTTGACGTGTCAAGGTCACTGACGTGCTGTGCGTCACCGTGTCCCAAACCTGTCGAATACATAGGCTTGCCGTCGTTGTCTATTGCAAGCGCACCGTATATAAGCTCATCGCAACCGTCATAATCAACGTCTGCGGCACTCATTGAGTGGTTGCCCTGTCCGATATATTTATTGTTGTAATCCATTGTATCAAAGCGCCATTTCTTAACAAGTTTGCCGTCTACAAGATCGTATGTTGCAATAACTGTTCTGCCGCCTGTTTCACCCTCAGGACCTGTGTAATAACCTCTTGCAAAAACCATGCTTGGTCTTGTGCCGTCAAGATATGCAACGGCGGCAAGGTATCTTTCGGAACGGTTTCCGAATGTATCGCCCCAAGAGCTTATATCCCATTTTTGACCGCTTGCGGTTTTGCCTGTGATTTGCGGGTCATAGTCAACTGTATCAATTACAGAGCCGTCCTCACCCTTGAATACTGTAAGATAAAGCGGACCTGTAAGGTTTTTACCGTTGCTTACAACGGCATAGTTTTTGTTTGCGTCACCGATAACAGAGCCGTCACCTGCGATTGTGCCGTCAGCCGTACGGCAAGCAACTTCGGCTTTGCCGTCACAGTCATAGTCGTATACCATAAACTGCGTGTCGTGTGCGCCTGCACGAATGTTAGGTCCCATATTTATACGCCATAGACGTGTACCGTCAAGCTTGTACGCGTCAAGAATACATTCACCCGTAAAACCTGCCTGTGCGGCGTCTTTTGCGTTTGACGGGTCCCACTTCAATACGATTTCATATTCGCCGTCACCGTCAAGGTCACCGACAGACGCGTCACCCGGTGTATATGAATATTCTTCACCGTTTACTTTATTGTTTTCAGGCTTTTGGATTGGAATATCCATATAATTGTTGTCCCAAAGCTGAACTGCTCCAACTTTGTCCCATTGTTCTTCGCCGTTTACAACAGGTACAATGAAATACTGTGTATCGTCACTTGCGATAAATAAATCGGTGAAATTTGTTGCATTTAGAGGTTCGTTATTTATTTTTTGTCCGTATGAGGACATTTCTGTTAAACTTCGATAAATGTTATATCTCGTATCCGCACTTTCAGTGCCGAGCCAACGCCACGAAATATATGTATAGCCGTCCATTCTTACGGCAACAGCACCTCTGTTTAGATTTTCCATAGGACGCTGAATATCAGGTCGTGAGTCGATTAATTTTTGTGTTTCGGCGGCGGATTCTGTGTAATCGCCGACTTTCAGGCTTTCGCCTACTTCTGCGGCAAGTGCGGAAACCGCCGAACTTGCAAGCATTGCAACTGTAAGCATAGCCGAAATGATTTTCTTTTTATTCATAGTGTATTAAAATCCTCCTTTTCAAAGTATCTAAGTTATATTTTATCATATTATAAAAAGAATTTGGGTAAATTTAATAATGAATTCTGATTTTTATAAATTAATATCTGATTTTTCAAGCGATTTGACAAATCAAGATTAAAAGGGTATAATATGAATATATGAACATATGACTGAAAAGAGGAGAAGATAAATGGATAAATGCAGTACCTGTCAATATAATCCGCAGATTTTAGATAGATTGAAAAATCAACTTCCCGATGAAGATGTAACGGATAAATTGTCGGAAATGTTTAAAGTGTTCGGCGACAGTACAAGAATAAGAATTTTATGGACGTTGTTTGATAAGGAATTGTGTGTGTATGATATAGCGAATGCACTCGGTATGAGCCAGTCGGCTATCAGTCATCAGCTTAAAACTTTAAAACAGGCAAGGCTTATAAAGTCACGCCGTGACGGTAAAAATGCCTTTTATTCGATTGATGACGACCACGTTAAAAAGATTATAGAACAAATGCTTATTCATATTGAGGAAAACTAAAAAACGGTGCAATTAATTTGCACCGTTTTTGATTGTTGTTTTATAATAAATAAAATAGAATACTGCCGAAATAACTGCGGCGATAGTCCAGCCGACAGGCCAAGAAAGCCATATTCCGACTTCCGAATTAAGTGCGTATGAGAAAACATACGCAAGGATAACTCTTAAAAGCAAGTCTGTAAACGTGCTTGCCATAAACGCCCTCATACGTCCCGCACCGCGAAGAATACCGTCAAATGTAAGCTTTGCGGAAATTACAAAATAGAACGGTGTGACGATTTTTAAAAATATTCTTCCTACGTCTATAATACCTGTCTCACTGCTTTTTACGAATATATTCATCATAGTATTCGGGAATACGAAATACGCAATGAAAAACGGCAGAGAAACAACGATAAGCATAACAATACCTGCTTTAAGTCCTTCAGGTATGCGGAGAAGCTTTCGCGCACCTGTGTTTTGTGCCGTATAGCTTGACATTGCATTTCCGAGCGTTGAAAAACTTGTTATAGCGAATGTATTCAGCTTTATAGCCGCACTGTAACCGGCGATAACGTCAGAGCCGAAACTGTTTACACGGCTTTGTATAAATAAATTTCCGACCGATACAAAACTTTGCTGCAAGATACTCGGTATTGCAATTCTTGAAATATGTCCGAGCATACGGATTGAAAATTTTTTATATGTCCCCGATTTTATACCGTGAACGCGTTTTAAAAGTACGGCGAATGCGAGCATGGAAGATATACCCTGTGCAATAAATGTTGCCCAGCCGACTCCAGCCACGCCCATATTAAATACAATTACGAAAACAAGGTCAAGAATTATATTTCCGACTGACGACATAATCAAAAAATACAACGGAGTTTTACTGTCCCCCATAGCGGTAAAAACACCTGTGCATATGTTGTACAGAAACAGAAAAATCAATCCGCCTATGTAAATATTAAGATATGTCATTGAGTCGGAAAAAATATTGTCGGGAGTAGATAACATTTTTAACATTCCCGAACAGAAAACAATTCCGAAGATTGTAAGAATTGCGGCAAGTACAGTCATTGAAATTATTGAAGTGAAAATGGAAGTTTTGAGTTTTTCAAAATTTTTCGCACCGAACAACTGCGAAATAATAACAGCCGCACCGACGTTTGCACCTGTGGCTATTGCCATAAAAATCATCGTAATCGGATAAGAAGCGCCCACAGCAGCTAATGCCTGGGCGCCTACAAATTTTCCGGCTACGATACTGTCCACTATATTATAGAGTTGCTGAAATACCACGCTCAAAAGCATAGGTATCGAAAAGCTCCATAATATTTTTGAGGGTTTGCCCTCTGTCAAGTCAGTAATCATTTACCTCATTCTTTCTTATTAAATTTTATCAGTCAACATCAACAGGATATTTACCCGAGAAACATCCGTCACAGAATTGACAGTTTGCGTTAGGAATAATCTTTTTCAAAGAATTAACGCTTAAAAATCCGATACTGTCTGCACCGATAAGTTCTTTAATTCCGTCCATGGTGTAGTTACAGGCTACAAGCTGATCCTTTGACGGTACGTCTGTACCGAAGTAGCAAGGGAACATAAACGGCGGAGCAGATGAACGAACGTGAACTTCTGTTGCACCGAAGTGACGTAAAAGGCTTACAATTCTCTTTGAAGTCGTACCTCTTACGATTGAGTCGTCAACCATAACGACACGCTTTCCCTCAACTGTGCTTTTCAGTACGTTAAGTTTAATTCTTACGGAATTTTCACGCATTGCCTGTGACGGCTGAATGAAAGTTCTGCCGATATATTTATTCTTTACAAAACCGATGTCGTAAGGAATTCCCGATTCCTTTGCATAACCCATTGCGGCACTTAGTCCCGAATCCGGTACACCGATTACAACGTCAGCCTCAACAGGAAATTCCTGCGCTAAGTATTTGCCTGCAAGCATACGTGAATCGTGTGCAGACTGTCCTTCAATAATACTGTCAGGACGTGCAAAATATAAGTATTCAAAGATACACATTGTATGTGGCTTTTTGCCGACGTGAGTTCTGATAGTGGAAATTTTACCGTCTTGAACGACAACAATTTCACCGGGCTCAATGTCGCGGACAAATTCCGCACCCACACTGTCAAGTGCACAAGTTTCCGAGGCAAAAACAATAGCGTCGCCTTTTTTACCCATACAGAGCGGTCTGAAACCCCAAGGGTCACGAGCGGCAATAAGTTTTTGCGGACTCATAACGATAAGTGAAAACGCACCTACAAGGTGATTTATAGTCTTTTCAACCGCCTCTTCAACGCTTTTTGAATTAAGACGTTCTTTGGCGATTGTGTAAGCAATCATTTCTGTGTCGGTTGTTGTTTGGAAGATAGCACCTGTAACGCTTAGTTCTTGTGCCAATTCGTCCTTGTTTACGAGGTTGCCGTTGTGGGCAATGGCGATATTACCTTTTACATATCTAAGTACAAGCGGTTGAGCATTTTCACGCATACTTTCGCCTGTTGTCGAATAGCGAACGTGACCGACAGCCATTTTACCGTCAAGTTTTGTCAATATTTCGTCATTAAATACATCGTTGACAAGTCCCATATCCTTGTAATGAGTAATGTCACGATTGTTATTTACCGCGATACCGCAGCTTTCCTGTCCTCTGTGCTGAAGTGCATAAAGTCCGTAATAGGTCGTTCTTGCACAATCACCGTCAGGATCATAAATGGCGAATACACCACATTCTTCACCGATTCTGTTGTCATTTTGCATAATCTTTATCCTCTCTTAAAATACGCTTTGTATTAAAATTTTGATACATATTATATTATATACTGTTTTCCGATAAAATTCAACAGTTTTTATAAGTGAATTTGCATAGCGAGATTAAATATTGCTTTTTCGACAAAACAAAAAATCTCAAGAGTATAGCTCTTGAGATTTTTCAGGTCATTTTGTGAATGTTTTTGTCAATAATTTACAACAATATTCGAATTAAAATTATTCTCCGAACAATTTTTTGTTTTCGTTATCAATTTCAATCTGTCTTTGCTTTTGTTCATCCGAATAGTTAGGGTGCATATTATGTTCTTTTTCAATCTTGTCTTTTAACTCATCTATAACTTCGGTATCTCTTTCGTTATCGACTTCCATAGAACTTATATAAGTATTGATAGTATTACTCGAACGTGAGTTTTCTGATTCTGATAGGTCGTATTTTCCTTGTCGCATACCTGTTAAAACATAATAGTCTTCATCGGTTGCAATGTCGCTGTCATCTCTTGAAAGGAATAATAAAACTTTTTCATTAACTTCAAAGTCAGGATAACCGTCGGAAGAAACGATTGTGTTTTCATCTTCGCCTTTATCTATTCTTACTATAGCTTGATTATCGTCACGTTCGCCGAAAAGGTAATTATCAATGTTTACAACTATGTCTGTCTGAAGAATATTTCTGAAATTTTCACCTTTTTCATTATTGGGATTACTCCATTTACTGTCCATAATTTCTGAAACAGTACCCTCTATTATTAAGTCTGAACGTAAAATAAGCTCACTTTCAGATATTAACGGTATAATACCGTCAACGACTATTTCTTCTTTTTTTGCATTATTTCCGCAAGATGTTGCAGTGAGCATTATTGTGAGACAACACATTAAACTGATTATATTTAAAATAGATTTTTTCATAATAATATTTCTCCTTTTTTATTTATTGTAAATAGCATTTATACCGTTTATATCATCTTCAAATAAAGATCTTTTTCGTTGCCCTTTAGCTTGAGGAGTAGACATAACAGAATATGTCGTTCCAGAATGTCCCATCTGTTATGTATTCTTTTGTAAGCTTACTATTTGTATCAAATATTATTAGTATATGAGTATAAAACACTAATATGCAATTAATATAACATAAAAGATAGCATAGAGATATAGGTGAGTAAGTTCACTAAACTGATGTTATTAAAAGTATTAATGCACAAAATAATTTACAAATATACCAATTATTTAGTACATTTTCATTTTACAAAAAAAAATCCTTTTTGTCAATATATTTTTATTGAATTGTAATTTAAACGGGAAAATTGGTATAATTTAATTCTAATCAGTAAATATATTATAAAAAAAGTGGCAGAAAAACTGCCACTTTTTTTATAATGATGTTTAGTTATCTGCAAGCATTCTGTTTACTGCCGAAATAAGTGCATAGATTGACGCGGTGTTAATATTTGCGTCAACGCCTGCACCCCAATAAGTTTTGTGGTGGTTGTGGTCGTTGATTTCAATATATGTTGCCGCTCTTGAATTTGATGAACGTGTTAGGGCGTGTTCTGTGTAGTTGCAGATTTCAAACTGCTGACCCAAGAATTGTCTTAGACCGTTGCAAAGTGCGTCCAAAGGACCGTTACCCTTGCCCTCGATAGAGGTAACTTTTCCGCCCTTTTCGATAGTAGCCGAAAGAATTGTACAGTCATCTTCCTCCGTTGAACGATAGAAACGGGTTTTAATAGGCTCTGCCACATTCACATATGTATCCTTGAATGCTTGATGTATTTCGTGATTTGTAAGTACGGTTTTCTTTTCGTCAGACATATCTGTGATAAGTGAAGAAAATTCCGCAAGCATTGGCTTCGGTAGGGTGTAGCCGTACTTGTTTTCCATAATATAGCTTACACCGCCTTTACCTGACTGACTGTTGATAAGAATAGGCTCATATTTTCTGCCGATGTCGGTAGGGTCGATTGTAAGGTATGGGTTAGCCCATTTATTTGACGGACTTGAACCGAATTTATCCATACTCTTTTTGATTGCGTCCTGGTGAGAACCCGAAAATGCAACGTATGCCATTTCACCTGCGTATGGGTGTCTTGGGTTAATCGGCAAACGATTATACTTTTCGTATACTTCGATGATTTCATCAATATTTTCAAGATGAAGTTCAGGGTCGATACCTTGACAGAACATATTAAGTGCAACAGTGATAACGTCCGTGTTACCTGTTCTTTCGCCGTTACCGAATATTGTACCCTCAACTCTGTCCGCACCTGCAAGCAATGCAAGTTCGCTTGACGCAACGCCTGTACCTCTGTCGTTATGTGCGTGAACGCTGATAACAAGATGTTCACGATTGTTAAGGTGCTTGCACATATATTCGATTTGGTCGGCATATACGTTTGCTGTCGCAACTTCGATAGTTGACGGAAGATTTACGATAACTTTGTTTGTTTCGGACGGCTTGAATACATCAAGTACGGCATTTGTAACTTCTGCCGCGTAGTCCGGCTCTGTACAAGTGAAACTTTCAGGTGAATATTCAAAACGAATATTTCCGTCAAGCTGACCGTCAACAAGGCTCATTACAAGCTTTGCACCGTCAACGGCAAGTTGTTTGATTTCTTCCTTGCTCTTTCTGAAAACAACTTCACGTTGAAGTGTTGAAGTTGAGTTGTAAAGGTGGATAATTGCGTTTTTAGCACCCTTTAGAGCCTCAACGGTTTTCTTTATAATATGTTCTCTTGCTTGTGTAAGCACTTGAATTGTGACATCATCGGGAATAAGATTTTCGTCAATAAGACGGCGAACAAATTCAAATTCAGTATGCGACGCTGCCGGAAAACCTACTTCGATTTCCTTAAAACCAAGCTTTACAAGGAATTTGAAAAATTCGATTTTTTCTTCTGTCGTCATAGGTGAGTAAAGTGCCTGATTACCGTCACGAAGGTCAACACTGCACCAAATCGGAGCATGAGTTATTTCATTGTTCGGCCACTGACGATCCTCAAGCGGAATCGGATGGTACATTTTTTGATATTTTTTATAATTCATAATGAACACTGCCTTTCCGGCGAATACGCCTAAAATAATATATGAAATTTCTAACTAAAAAAGCTGAGCCACAATGTGACCCAGCATAATTTCAATACAGTTCAGTACAGAAAAACAAAACTGAAGACCACATTGTCGATTCAGCTTAGGAGTAGGAGGTTATTCAAATTTGCCTTTGAAAATTTATCCATAATTCCGTACCTCTTTCTATACTATATGGCTATTCTACAATAAAATCAAGGCTTTGTCAATATTTTTTTGAAAATTAATATATAGAATTTATAGGGTGAAATTGCGGATTATATAGTGATTTTTTATACATTAAAGGAATAGACGGAGCATATATTGGACGTAGGAGGATTGGTTTATGGATATACTGTCTTTATTGTTCCTTGCTGTTGCACTTGCGATGGACGCATTTTCGGCGGCGGTTACGGACGGAATGATTGTGAAAAAAATACGATTTTATGATGCGCTTAAAGTGGGATTGTTTTTCGGTGTGTTTCAGTTTCTGATGCCTTGTATCGGAAATTTGGTGTCGGGGTTTGCGACTGATATTGTGGAACGTTTTGACCATTGGATTGCGTTTGTGCTTTTGGGATTTTTGGGACTGCATATGATATGGGAGTCACGCACCGAACAGGAAATACCGAAAAATCCTTTAAAAAATTCATCGCTTTTGCTTGCGGCAATCGCAACAAGTATTGATGCACTTGCGGCAGGTGTTACGCTTGCGGCGGTCGGTACGCCGATTTTGTTTTCGTCCACGGTTATCGGAATTACAGCATTTTTGTTTTCGTTCGGCGGTGTTTTTATCGGTAAGAAGTTCGGCGGTTTTCTCGGCTCAAAGGCAGAATGTATCGGCGGAATTATTCTTATATTAATAGGCGTAAAAACACTTGTCGAGCATTTATATTGACTAAATTTGCAAAGTGGGATATAATGATATTCAGAGCTGTTGAAATTTTGTCGGCAGGCTCAATGATATGTACTTAATATGTATGAAGGGATATTATAATATGGATTTAACTTCACCACGCACGATAAGAAATATTCAGGAACAATTCGGTTTTACGTTTAAAAAAGGTCTTGGACAGAATTTCCTGACTGCACGAAACATACTTGAAGAAATAGTGGACGCCGCAGAGATTGAAAGCGGTGTTATAGAGGTCGGACCGGGATTCGGCGTGCTTACGAGCGAGCTTGCGCAAAACAGCGATAAGGTCGTTACGATAGAAATAGACGAACGTTTGATTGATGTGCTTGACTACACACTTGCGGAATATGACAATGTAAAAATCATAAATGAAGATATTTTAAAACTTGATTTAAAAAAAGTTATTGACGATGAATTTAACGGCGAAAAGGTCAGTATAGCGGCAAATTTGCCGTATTACATCACTACACCGATTATCACTAAATTGCTTGAGGAAAAATTACCGATTAAAAATATAGTGGTTATGGTGCAGAAAGAGGTCGCCGAGCGTATGTCGGCAAAGCCGTCAACTAAGGATTACGGTGCGATAACGGTGCTTTGTCAGTATTATACGGAGCCGTCAATCGTGGCAAATGTTCCTGCGTCACTGTTCGTTCCGCCGCCAAAGGTGGACAGTGCGGTGTTAAAATTAAAGGTACTTGATAAACCGTCGGTGGAAGTAAAGGACGAGGGTGTATTTTTCAGAGTGGTGAAAGCGGCATTTTCACAGCGAAGAAAAACTCTTTTAAATTGCCTTTCGGCAAATTTTCCTATTCCGAAAGATGAAATATCAACACTTCTTGAAAGTATAGGAATTGCACCGTCAAGACGCGGTGAAACACTTTCGCTTGAAGAATTTGCAAATATCGCCGATACATTATTACAAAAGATAAAATAGGAGGATTTTCAATGGAAATCTTTTCATTTGGTGAACGACTTATGATTTACCGTAAAAGAGCGGGACTTTCCAAAAAAGAACTTGCCAAAAGAGTAGGGATAAGTGTTTCGACACTTACCAAGTATGAAAATGACGAATCACAACCGAATGTCGATATGCTTACCGATTTGGCTATTGCACTTGACATATCTGTTATGAAACTGCTTTCAGGTTTCGGTGATCCGATTCGTGAAAAATACAGACAGGGACTTTTAAATATTTCGCTTGAAAAAATGAATGCTTTGCAAGAAAGGCATTTGCTATAAAAAAATAGGATTGCGATTAATGCAATCCTATTTTTATGTTATGTTTTTATTTCTTCTTGTTGCCTGCTTTTGCTCGAAGGCTTGTGCTTAGAATTTTCTTTCTCATTCTAAGGTGGTTTGGAGTTACTTCCAATAATTCATCATCAGCGATAAAGTCAAGACACTGTTCAAGGCTCATTTCTCTCGGAGGAACAAGTCTTAATGCGTCATCAGAACCTGATGAACGGGTATTTGTTGCGTGCTTTTTCTTACATACGTTAACAACAACGTCCTCAAGTCTTGCGTTTTCACCGACAATCATACCTTCGTAAACCTTAACGCCCGCACCTACGAACAAAGTACCTCTTTCCTGTGCGTTGTAAAGACCGTAAGTAATAGTTGTACCGTCCTCCCAAGCGATAAGAGTACCGCGGGTTCTGCCGTTAAAGTCGCCCTTGTACGGCTCGTACTTTTCAAGAATACTGTTTATGATACCCGTACCCTTTGTTGCGGTAAGAAGTTCACTTCTGTAACCGATAAGACCTCTTGACGGAATTAAAAATTCAAGTCTTGTATATCCCTGTGCAGTCGGTGCCATATTTGTCATTTCACCTTTACGGTTTATAACACCGTCCATTACAGTACCTGTGTATTCATCAGGAACGTCAACTGTAAGTCTTTCGATAGGTTCGCACTTAACGCCGTCAATTTCTTTATAAATAACAACAGGATTTGAAACTTGGAATTCATAACCTTCACGGCGCATATTTTCGATAAGTACTGAAAGGTGAAGTTCACCACGTCCCGAAACGATAAAGCTTTCTGTCGAATCTGTTTCGTCAACTCTAAGACTTACGTTTGAATCAAGTTCTCTGAACAATCTGTCACGAAGATGACGGGAAGTAACGAATTTACCGTCTTGACCTGCAAACGGACTGTCATTAACGCTGAACGTCATTGAAAGTACAGGGTCATCGATTTTTACGAACGGAAGTGCTTCGGGATTGTCAACGTCACAAACCGTTTCACCGATATTAATATCAGCGATACCCGAAATCGCAACAACGTCACCTGCACCGACTTCGTCTGTAGGAACTTTTTTAAGTCCTTCAAAAGTAAATAGCTTTGTAGCTTTTCCTCTTGTTACTTTACCGTCGTGACGGCAGATTGAAAGCGGCATATTAACTTTTATACTGCCTCTTTCGATTTTACCTACTGCGATACGGCCTGTATAATCATCATAGTCAATGTTTGAAACAAGCATTTGGAACGGTGCGTCGTCCTCGCATTTAGGGCAAGGAATTGAATTTACGATAAGTTCAAACAATTCAGTAAGGTCACTGTTCGGCTGTTCCGGATTGTATTCTGCGGTTGCCCAGCCATCACGTCCGGATGCGTATATAACAGGAGTGTCAAGCTGTTCTTCTGTTGCACCTAAATCAATAAACAGGTCAAGCACTTCATCAACAACTTCGTAAGGTCTTGCGTTCGGTCTGTCAACCTTGTTTACAACGATAACGGGCTTTAGGTCAAGTGCCAATGCCTTTGACAATACGAAACGTGTCTGTGGCATACAGCCTTCAAATGCGTCAACAAGCAAAAGTACGCCATCAACCATTTCCAGACCGCGTTCAACTTCACCGCCGAAATCGGCGTGTCCAGGTGTATCGATGATATTTATTTTAACACCCTTGTAGTAAAGAGAAGTGTTCTTTGCAAGGATTGTGATACCTCTTTCTCTTTCAAGGTCATTTGAGTCCATAACTCTTTCGTCCACTTGTTCGTTTTCACGGAATGTACCGCTCTGTGCAAGCATTGCGTCAACAAGAGTTGTCTTACCGTGGTCAACGTGGGCGATAATTGCGATATTTCTTATATTTTCACGTTTTATCATAATTAATCTCCTAATCTCCTCATTTAATTACTCTAACCTCTTTATTATATACCCGTTTTGCAATTATTACAATATTTTTGCCGAAAAAACAGAATAATGTACAAAACCGACCTTGCATAAACACTGTTTAAATGTTATAATAACAAGTGATTTAATAAATGAGGAGTAAAGATAATGGATTTTAAAGAACATATAATTGAAAAAATTGTTGATATAACAGGACTTGAAAGAGAAGTTGTGGAAAAATCCGTCGAAGTTCCGCCTGATGAAAAAATGGGTGACATTGCATTTCCGTGTTTTCCGCTTGCAAAGGTTATGAGAAAAGCACCTCCTATTATTGCACAGGAGCTTGCCGAAAAAATGTCGGGTGACGATATGATTGAAAAGGCACAGGCTGCCGGCGGTTATTTAAACTTCTTTTTAAACCGTGAAAAGTTTATTTCGGAAACTGTTTCTTCCGCACTTGACGCAGGCGAGGATTGGGGCAAGTCGGATATGGGTAAGGGCAAGACTGTGCTTGTCGAATATTCGTCACCGAATATAGCAAAGCCGTTCCATATCGGTCACCTTTTCTCAACAGCTGTCGGAAATTCGCTTTCAAAGATTTACAAGCACCTTGGATATGATGTTCAGTCGCTTAATCACCTTGGCGACTGGGGTACGCAGTTCGGTAAGCTTATATGTGCTTACAAGAGATGGGGTGTTAAAGAGGTTATCGAAAAAGACCCTATAAACGAGCTTTTAAAGATATATGTAAAATTCCACGAAGAAGCTGAAAAGCACCCGGAACTTGACGATGAGGCAAGAGGATACTTCAAAAAGCTTGAGGACGGTGACGAGGAAACAACGGCTCTATGGACTTATTTCAGAGATATAAGCCTTGTTGAGTTCAAGCGAGTATATGATATGCTTGGCGTTAAGTTTGATTCATATAACGGCGAAGCATTCTATTCGGATAAAATGGACGAAGTTGTCGATATACTTCGTGACAAAGGATTGCTTACCGAAAGTGACGGCGCACAGGTTGTTGACTTGTCAGAACTTAATATACCGCCTTGTATCGTGCTTAAATCGGACGGTGCGACAATTTACGCAACTCGTGATATTGCGGCGGCTCTATATCGTCACAGAACATATGATTTCTATAAAAATATATACGTTGTCGGTATTCCGCAGTCACTTCACTTTAAGCAGATATTTGCCGTAATGAAAAAAGCAGGCTGGGATTGGGCAGATGATTGTGTTCACGTTGGTTTCGGTCTTGTAAAACTTCCGGGTAAGAATATGTCAACACGTCACGGTGACGTTGTATTCCTTGAGGACGTTTTAAACGAATCAATCGAAAAGACTAAGGAAATTATCGAGAAAAACGGCTCAAATGTTGAGGATATCGAAGACGCGTCAAAGAAAATCGGTATCGGCGCAATACTTTATACATTCCTTAAAAATTCGCGTGAAAAGGATATTATATTCAGTTGGGATACTATGCTTGACTTTGAGGGTGAGTCTGCTCCGTATTGTCAGTACGGTTATGCGCGCGGCAGAAGTATTTTGAGAAAAGCAGAGGGGATTGATTACTCAAATGCAGACTTCTCAAAAGCGGCATCTGATGAGGCATATTCGCTTGTAAAGCAAATTAACGGATTCGGTGATGCGGTAAAAGATGCGGCAGACAAGAACGAGCCGTTCTATATAAACAGATACGTTACAAATCTTACAAAGTCATTCAACAAGTTCTATAACACAAATCCTATTATGAAAGACGATGTTGACGAAGAAACAAAGAAAGCACGTCTTGCAATAGTTGACGCAACAACAAAGGTTATAAAGACAGCATTGGGCTTGCTTGGAATTGAAACTGTTGAAAGTATGTAATTTATAAAAGGGTGTTGTATGTGCAATGATATATTCGCAAAATATAAATAAAGTGTGTGCCGTCTGTCAGATGGCACATAAAAAAAGCGAAGATGAAATGTATTGTGATATAAAAAAACAAGCGGTGTCCGTTACAGATACCGCTTGTGATAAATTCAAATACGATATTTTAAAACGTCATGTAAGACGTATGCGTAAATTGAAAACGAATTTTAATCCTGAGGATTTTTCACTGTAACAGTGCTTGACATGACATTTGTTAAGTGTTATAATTCAAATAGAGAGTAGGAGCAGTAAAACGATTGTTTCTACGTCATAATGTTATGTAAATGTAGATTACATTCTACACAACCGCCTTATGCCCGTAAGGCGGTTATTTCTTTATTACCCATACAATAAGCAAAATCAACAATAATTGTACCGTTGTTTCACTCATAGCTGAATCCTTTCCGAAACAACCGCCTACTGCTCAAACTCAATATCCGAGCCGTTAGGCTGTTTATAATATATCATATTTTGCGGTCATTTGCAAGCAAACCGCTTTTTTTAAAATTCTTTTCCGTTTAAAATTTCAACGTAATCTTTATAATTTTCCTCCAAAAGTTTTGGAGTGTCAAGTCCGTAAGGACATTTTGATTTACATTGATTACAGTGCAGACAATTTTCTATCTTTTTCATTTTAGCCTGAACAGCGGGAGTAAGCTGAAGTTCGGACGGTGAACGTCTTAGAAGAAGCGACATTCTTGCACAGTTATTTATTTCAATACCGACAGGACAAGGCATACAATATCCGCAACCGCGACAAAATTCGCCTGCAAGCATTTTTCTGTCATTATCAATAAGTTCCTTAATTTCACCTGTCACAGACGGTGGGTTTGTGTTGTAACTCAAAAATTCGTTAAGCTCACTCATACGCTGAACACCCCAAATAGGAAGTACATTATCATATTGTGCCATAAACGCATAAGCGGCGGCGGAATTTGTTATAAGACCGCCCGAAAGTCCTTTCATTGCTATAAAACCGAGATTATTTTTTTTGCAGTTTTCAACTATCGCAATATCTTTGTCCGTTGCAAGATAGCAGAACGGGAACTGAATTGTGTCGTAAAGTCCGGAGTCGATAGCCTCTTGTGCGACTGCAAGACGATGATTTGTAAGACCGATAAAACGAATTTTGCCTTGTGCTTTTGCCTCAAGCATTGCCTCATAAAGTCCTGTACCGTCATTCGGTTTCGGACAGAATGACGGATTGTGGAATTGGTAAATATCTATGTAATCCGTTTTCATATTGTTAAGACTTGTATTTAGGTCTTTCCAAAAATCATCGGCATTTTGTGCGGCGGTTTTTGTGGCAATGTATATTTTGTCACGAACGTCCGACAGCGCATAACCGATTTTTTCTTCACTGTCTGTGTAAAAACGTGCGGTGTCAAAAAAATTAATTCCGCTGTTATACGCATGAAGAAGTATTTCTTTTGCGGAATCAAAGCTTATACGTTGTATCGGCAATGCACCGAATCCGTTCTTACAGACTTTAATTTCTGTCCTTCCTAAAGTTACATAATCCATATATTTTCGCCTCTTTAAATCAAGTTTTCTTAAATTATATCATATAGATTTACCACATTCAATATAAAAAGCAATCTTTGCAATATAAAAGACAATTATTGAATAACAAAAATGTGTTTGATGTGGTAAAATAGAAATAACATTATAATGGAGGAATTTTGTTTATGAAAGAGGGTAAAGTTTTCTGTTTTCATCACGGCTGGCATTTTCTGCTTGCGGATGAGTTTCCTATGCAAAAAGCACTTGAAAAGCATAAGGATAAAAACGGACGCTGTTTTTATGAACTTGATTATATAGAAGAAAATTGGGAGAGAGTAACTCTTCCGCATACGTTTAACGATACCGATTTGTTTCGTGACAGAATAAAGGACGCCGGCAGCGGTCAAAAACGTACTGCGGTATTTTACAGAAATTATTTGACCGTTCCGAAAGAATATTGCGGTCAAAAGGTACTTATCGAATTTGAGGGAATACGTCAGACGTGCTATTTGTACGTAAACGGTAAAATGGTCGGATATGTCGAAAACGGTGTTGCACCGTTTGGGTTTGATTTGACTCCGTTTATCGATTACGATAAACCGAATTTAATCGCTGTTGCGACTGACAACACCGCCACGCGTGAAACGGATTTTTGTATTGCAGAAACACCGAACAAGCCTGACGTTATACCCGGTTCGTACTTGTTTCCGCAGGACAAAGAGGTCGATAAAGCGTGTGAGGGTGTGGGATATTTTTGGAATTGCAATGACTTCAATCCGTCTGTCGGCGGTATAACAAGACCTGTAAAAATTCATTTTAAATCGCAGATATATTTGACTTTGCCGCTTTACAGCAATCTTATGACAAAAGGTACATATATTTACGGCAGTGATTTTGATATACAAAACGGTACGTCGAAAATAAATGTTGAGTCGGAAATCAGAAACGAAAGCGGAAAAGCTGTCAAGGCATATATTGAAGTAATCATAAAAAATATTGACGGCGAAGAAGTAACGCATTTTAAATCGGACGAATGTGTTGTAAATTCAACAAGTGCTAAAATACCGCCGTTGTCAATAACGCCGACAGACGCATATATTGCGGAGATTTTGCCTGACGGGAGAAAGCACTATACAGCGGTTAATGATGAAAGCAAACTCGGCGAAACGGTTACAAAGTCGCTTAACGTAACGGAAGTAAGCGCCGTTTCGGATACAACAAAGCTGAATTTTTGGAGCATAGCCAATCCGTTTTTGTACAGAGCGGAAGTAAGACTTTTTGCAGACGGTGAATTGTGCGACAGTGAAATTATTGAAACAGGATTCAGAAAGGTCGGTTACGACAAGGATAGGGGCGTGCTTTTGAATGATGTTCCTGTTTGGCTTAGGGGTTACGCACAAAGGGCAACGAATGAATGGGCGACAATCGGCATTGCACCCGAATGGCTGAAAGACGTTGACGCAATGCTTATAAAAGAAAGTAATGCAAACCATATTCGCTTTATGCACGTTGCAGGCTCAAAAGCAGATGTTCGTTCGTTTGACCGTCACGGCATTGTGTGTACACAACCTGCAGGTGACAAAGAACGTGAGAATTTCGGCAGACAGTGGAAACAAAGAGTTGAACTTATGCGTGATGTGATAATTGCGTTTAGAAACAGTCCGTCAATCCTGTTTTGGGAGGCGGGCAATAATTCGATAAACAAAGAGCATATGGCTGAGATGCGTGCGATTAAAGATAAACTTGACCCAAGCGGCGGAAGATTTATGGGGTGCCGTACATTGAATACAGAGGACGTTATAGAAGAATCCGAATTTGTCGGAACTATGCTTAACCGCCATGCCGCAAGATTTACCGCCGAGCATGGACCGATTATGGAAACTGAATATTTGCGTGAAGAAGCGCCGAGAAGAATTTGGGACGATTTTTCACCGCCTGATTTTGATTATAAGACAAAGTGGGGCGGAAAGGGCGGTCGTAAGCAGGTCGGTATTGATTTTTACGATATGACTTCGGAGGACTTGGCACTTGCTTCGGCTAAGGGCTATGGCGAATTTTTCAATGACAGAATAGGCGGTGCGTCGAAAAAGGATTATTACAGCGGTTGTGCGGCTTTGTGCTGGACAGATTCGGCACAACACGGAAGACAGGCGTACAGTGAAAACGCAAGAATGAGTGGCAGAGTTGACGCGGTGCGTAATAAAAAGCAGAGCTTCGACGTGTTTCGCGTTATGCAGTCACCGAAAAGTGCGATTAAAATTTTCGGTCACCGAAATTATCCTAAAGCTGACGGCGATAATTACAAATACAATGTGAAAAAGTTCAACGGCACATATTGGGAAGAAACAGGCGAAACGGATTTTCGTGACGCACATAATAAGACGGTGTATGTAATCGGCAGTTATGATATTGCGAAAATTGTTTTAAAAGTCAACGGCAGAGAAGTCGGGGTGTGCGATAAACCGATTTACACATTTGTGTTCCCGTTTCCGAATATCGACATAACCGAAAGCGGTGAGATAACCGCATACGGATATGACTGCAGCGGCAATCTTGTTGCAAATGACACGATTAAAACAGTCGGTAAACCGTCACAAATTCACTTAACACTTCACACCGATACAAACGGACTTAAAGCTGACGGCAATGACGTTGCATACGTTGATATTGAAGTAACCGATGAAAACGGCGATATTTGTCCGTTGTGTTATGATAAAATTGACTTTGAATTCAGCGGTGACGGTGTATTCTTGGGCGGATATAACAGCGGTAAATTTGATTTTGAAGATAAGCACGAGAGTGTTATACATAAAAATTACGTCTATGCCGAGTGCGGTACGAACAGAGTGTTTATTCGTTCGACAGAAAATGTCGGAAAGCTAAAGCTAAAGGCGAATATGAACGGCATAACGACGGAAATTGAATTTGAAAGTGTTGAAACTAAAAATGATACTCTTACGGAATGTACGTTTGACGGAATATACGAAGATTGCAAAAATGACGCAGACAGAGCGGAATTTGAGGCGATAGAAGAAATCGATAAGATTAAGTACATTCCCGAATCCGAGCCTTACTGCAAAATACTTGTGAACGGTCAAGAGCCTGATACAAGGGGAGTAAGGAGCCTTAATAAAAACGGTCGTATATGGGGTGCGGTGATTTGTATTCTTGAACGTCTTAAAACCGAGTGGAGCGAACATTTCGACTTTGAATATAATTCGGACGAAAAAATACTTACACTGAAAAGCGGTGAATATGTCGTTACGGCAGAGTGCGGACGTACTCATTTACTTGTAAACGGAAATGAAAATCTTATGGACGGTGAGCCGTATATTTCGGACAGCGGACAATTCGTTATGGAAGTCAGCGCGATAGCGTCATATATTGACGGCGTAAGTGCGTGGTATGACGATAAAGTGGAAGTTTTCAGAATAGAAACCAAACAATAAAAGACTGTCGGCAAAAAATCGCCGACAGTCTTTTTTAATCATTATTGTTATTCTTCTTTAATTTTCTGCGGCCGTCTATAACGACCAAAAGCAGAAATATTACAATAAGAACAGTCAATACAATAGCTTTTGCAGACATAATTTATTCTCCTTATTTACAGAAAACGTGTTTTCCGATAGTTTTAATAATAGGTCTTGTACGGATCCATGAACTTGTTGCTGTGGATGGGTTGTAGTAATATATTGCACCGCCTGTCGGATCCCAGCCGTTCAAAGCGTCACGCGCGGCATTATAGCAAGATGATTGTATCGCTTTGTTAATCTGTCCGTCGTCAACGGCGGTAAATGCACCGGGTTGATATACAACTCCTGCGATTGTGTTCGGAAACGAGGAATGACGTACGCGGTTTAAAACAACAGCACCTACTGCCACTTGCCCCTCATAGCTTTCACCTCTTGCTTCACCATTTATAACCATTGCAAGAAGTGTTGTATCATTAGAATATGAACTTGATGATGAGCCTGTCGGCAAACCTATTTTTGAAAGTGTTGCGGGACCTGAGATACCGTCGGCGGTAAGACCGTTCTTACGCTGAAATTCTTTCACCGCATTGGCGGTACGCCAACCGTATATTCCGTCAATATTTCCGCTGTAATATCCCCAAGACTTAAGCCTTGTTTGAATATTTGTGACTTCCTGACCTCGCGAGCCTATCTTTGACAATGCGAAAACGGTACTTTCGCAAAACACACAACATATTACTGTTGACAATAAAATTACCGATATTCGTTTAGATATATGTTTCATAAGAAATCCTTTCTTTCTTGATGTAATATATATCTATTTTTAACGGATATTTTGTTTTTAATACGCAATTATAGGTAATTTTATTTGAACGTGAATTGCAAGCGTCAAAGCACATATTTGTTCAGCACCGTTATTCGCCAATTCTCTTGCACAAGACTGAGCAGTGTTTCCTGTGGTGTAAATATCGTCAAAAAGCAATATTTTCTTACCGTCACATTTTTCTGTGCATTTGAATGCACTCTGAACATTTGTAACACGTTCCGTTCGTACAAGTGAACTTTGCTTTTTAGTTGCTTTTGTGCGGATAAGCAAATCTGTACGCATAGGTATTTTTAAATACTCCGCAACTTCTTTTGCTATAAGTTCGGATTGATTGTAACCGCGTTCCTTTAAACGTTTCTTGTGCAGAGGAACCGGAACGATATAATCAAATGTATCCCATATATCATATGAATCAAGATAATTTTTCATCATATCGGCAAGTAATTTTGCATAGGCTTTGCAATTTGAGAATTTTAAATCAAGTATAACTTTACGCATACTTTTTGTGTATTCAAAGGGCGACATTGTGAAAGCGATATGTTCCGTACCTTGATAAGGTGAGGCGTATGCCGTTTTGTCAAGATTTTCAAAACAGTGTCGGCATATGCCGATTTTACCGTTTATAAGGTGAGCGGTGTCGCTCTTTTTTCGTTCGTCACAAAATACACAAATATATTTACTCATATTACCACTTTTTCTTCGGACATTTGCCGTCCGATAATCTCGCTCTTACCTGCATAACACAGCCGCATACACCGCACGTTGAGCCGTACATAAAATCATCGCAGTTTTGACAAATATCAAATCTGTTTTTATATACATCACTGCTTACAAGCCGTACACTTTTCATTGAAGTGACTTGCTCAACCATTTTTTGAATATCGTCTTCGGAAAGAACGGTTTTTAATCTGCACCGTTTACATTTTGCCATTACTTTAATGTTATTACACAAGCACTCATTTTAGGCAGCTTGAATGAAAGTTTACCGTTTTCAAGTGATACATCAAACTTTTTCGGCTCAACTGTGTTCGGTGCGTCAAATGTGTTGCAGTCGTTCATATGCTCCGATACAAGAATTTCTCCGTCTGCAACAGAAAATTCACCGTCACGCAAATCAAGCTCCATATCTTCGTCACTGTTAAGACTTGTGTTGCAGATTGAAACAGTCATTTCACCGTTTTTCTTTGAAGCGGAAATGCTGATTTTAGGGAACTTCAAGCCGTTGATTTCCTGTTCTTCACAGTCATAGTCAACGTCAACTCTTTCGCCGTCCATATGACCTTTCATCATTCTGAACAAGTGATATGTAGGTGTAAGCACCATTTTTTCACCGTCCGTAAGAATCATTGCCTGAAGTACGTTCACCATCTGTGCAATGTTAGCCATCTTAACACGGTCGTTGTGCTTGTGGAAAACGTGAAGTATAAGCATACCGCTTATAACGTCACGCATAGTATTCTGCTGATATAAAAATCCCGGATTAGTTCCAATTTCAACATCAAACCAGTTGCCCCATTCGTCTACGATAAGGTCGATTTTCTTTTCCGGATCGTATCTGTCCATAATTGCAGTGTGAACGTTTATAACTTTGTCCATCTTCATAGCGTTAGCCATAAGTTTATACCAACCGTCATTGTCAAATTCGGTTGCACTGCCTTTGTTTTCCCAAGCACTTTCAAAAGTATAGTTGTGCAGAGAAATACCCTCTGTTATATGACGGATATTCTGCATTAATGTTTCCATCCAACGAGTATCGTCAACATTCGGACCGCCTGCAATTTTGTAGATTGGCTCATCGCCGTAGTTTCTTATAAATGTTGCATATCTCTTGTATAGGTCGGCGTAATATTCGGGACGCATATTACCGCCGCAACCCCAGTTTTCATTGCCGACACCGAAGAATTTTAACTTCCAAGGCTTTTCGCGGCCGTTTTTACGGCGTTCGTTTGCAAGCGGTGAATCACCGTCAAATGTCATATATTCAACCCAGTCACGCATTTCCTGTACAGTACCGCTGCCGACATTTCCGCATATGTACGGCTCTGTTCCGAGCTGTTCGCAAAGCTCAAAAAATTCGTGTGTACCGAAGTGGTTGTTTTCGACAACACCGCCCCAATTTGTATTAACCATATAAGGACGCTGTGATTTTTCGCCGATACCGTCACGCCAGTGATAGTCGTCCGCAAAACAACCGCCCGGCCAACGCAATACCGGTATTTCAAGCTCCTTTAAAGCGTTTACAACATCACAACGCATACCGTTCTTGTTAGGTATGTCCGAATTTTCATCAACATATAATCCTTCATATATACATCTGCCAAGATGTTCGGCAAATTGACCGTAAATATATTTGCTTATCTTTCCTTGATTTCTTGCTGTATTTATTATTGCTTTTGCCATTTCATTTCCTCTCTTTCACATACAAAAAATATCCGTTTTGATTATACTATGACCGAATTTCAAATGCAATATGTTAGAAAAAATAATCTGATATTTAATACTTTTTTCTGATTTTTAAACAGACTGCAGACAAAACCTTTATGGTTTTGTCTACTTTATTTTGGGAGTTTGAGGTGTAACCTCAAGTTATAATCATTTCTGACGACATGTGCGGCAGAAATGGCTTAAAATCTAAAGTTTCGACTTTGGAGGAACTTTAGATTTTTTCTTTGAAAATACTCAAAAATTACATCATAAGATGTGATTTTTGGAGCTGTCGACATTTTGTCGACAGGCTCTGTTAAAGTACTTTTATGAATAAACCTTTCATAACGTCAAGTGATTTTTGATGCATTTCTTCGTCTGCCGCGGCGGTAAGAGATGAGTCGACAATTATTTCGGAATTCGGACAAGCCGATTTTGCCATAACGGCATTTGAAAGTACGCATATGTTGCTCACAAGTCCGCAAAGCTCTATTGTATCGAAGTCTTTGCCCTCAAGATACTTTGCCATTTCAAGCGACGGGAATGTATTTTTTTCAAAACATAGCTTGCCTTTTAAAGCGTCGGCTAATCCGCCGTAAAGCTTGTGACCGCCGGTTCCTTTAATGCAATGGGGAACAGGCAGACTTTTACCCTCTGCTGTGGTGAGATAGTCGTCAAAATGAGTGTCTAAAGTATATATTATTTCGTCATTTTGGTATTCGGCGATTTTTTCTAAAATGCCTTTTTCAAGCTCTTTTGCCTTGTCAAAACCAAGACTTCCGCATACAAAATCGTTTTGGTAATCTACTACTATAAGTAATCGTTTCATATTCATTCACTCCTTTTTCATTATTATAACTTAAATCAAGGTATATGTAAATAAAATTCACCTTTATTGGTATAAAATCATACTATATATTACGGATATGTAAATCCGAATTTGAAAAAAGGAGTTGTTATAAATGTCAGAATCAAATAAACCGAGCTGCCCTTATCCGAAGTGCGGTTGTGTCGGCTACGGTTATGTTCCTGTGCAGGAAATGGAAGAAGTTTATGATGATTGTACAGGGCTTATGCAAGGTACGATATTCCCTGAACTTGATTTGAATATGTGTGAATACGGTAAGGTTTGTAAACAGTGGGGAGGCGGTATGTGATGGAATGTTCAAGAGTTGAAATGCTGAAAAAAATTCAGTGCAGTAATTTTGCCGCTTATGATATGCTTTTGTATCTTGATACCCATTCGGACGATAAAAAGGCATTCAGAATGTTTCAGGCACTTGTTAAGAAAACCAAGGAATTGAAATGTGAATATGAAGAAAAATTCGGCCCGCTAAACCAGTTTTCAACCGCTATGCAGGATAAGTTTAACTGGCTTGATAATCCGTGGCCGTGGGAAAAGGAGGATAATAAGTAATGTTTAGTTATAATAAATTTCTTGAATTTCCGGTAAAGGTTTCAAAACCAAATCCACGTCTTGCAAATGTGGTTATAACTCAATACGGCGGTCCAAACGGTGAACTCGGCGCGTCACTTAGATATTTGTCGCAAAGATATACTATGCCCGATGAAGTTTCAAAGGGGTTGCTTACGGATATAGGTACGGAGGAATTGGCACATTGAGGTTATCTATAATATAAAAGCTGCTCAACAGTGAACAGCTTTTCATTATGTAATATATTTCGGAATTTTCGGATAAATTGTGATATTGAAATTATCAAGGTTGCCTTTTTTTGAACGTTCTTTTTTTGTATAGACAACTTTTTCAAGAACATCTTTCAGCATATCATTTTTTGCTTTTGGGGAAGGCAAGTCATGATAAACCTCAAGCAGTTTTTCTACTTTGGGGATTATATTGACAGCACTGTCTTCGCGGGTGATTTCGGTCTTAAGTTCTTTATCTAATATGGCGATATGTTCTTTAACTTCGTCCATTCGCAGGGATAAGGCTCGTGAACGTTCAAGAAATACATCAGTGGTGTATATGCCTTGCTCCAATAGGTCATGTGTTTTGCTTATTTGCTTATTTAATGTATCAAGTTCGTGTTGTTCTTTTTGTAATGCTTTTTTCTTTATGGAAACCTGGGAAATTCGTTCAACAGGGGGTGAAGTTATATCCCATGATATTTTATATTCTCCTAACCATTCTTTAAGGGATTGAAGAATACGTTCTTCGACAACTCGTAACTGTGAGCCTACGTTGTTACAAGTCGGTTCACTGCAAATTAACATATCGGGGTATTTTGTATGCGGTCGTCTAACCATATGCCGTCCGCAATCACCACACACAACAATGCCGCTCAATGAGTTTTTTACTGTATTTTTTTCGCCGATAGGACGTGCAGGGTTATGCTGCATTAAGTCTTGAGCTATGTCGAATGTTTCTTTGGATATAATAGGTGGATGCAATCCTTTGCAAAGCATATAATCTGTTGCCCGCGGTCGTGAAATATGGAGTTGACCGTCTATCATCTTTTTTTGTTGTGGTCGCCAGTTCCAGCGAATCATACCTATATATACCGGATTGATTAATATATCACGAATAGATGCTACTACCCATACTTTGCCTCGCTTTGGTGACACTTTCATTGTATTAAGACGTTTGGCAATAAAACCTGTGCCCAGCCTATTAAATGTATTATCCGATTGTTTTTCACCGACAGTATATAATTCAAAAATCAATCGGACAACATCAGCCTCTTCCTTGTTAATCTCAAGAGTCCAGCCTTTATCGTTTTCAATACGGATCCGATTGTATCCGTACGGTGCTTTATTGGCAACATATTTTCCGTCTTTTACTGAAGCCATTCGGCCACGTTGTAAACGTCGATTAATTGTTTTATATTCACGGCGTGACATAAACAAACCAAATTCAAAATATTCCTCGTCAAATTCGTTGTTCGGATTGTAGGTTTTTATTGGAGTAATTATTTTTGTATCGCTAAATTTGAATGTTTGAGCAACAATACCTTGGTCTATGGTGTCACCTCTTGCCAGACGCTCTACCTCCATAACCAATACACCGTCCCATATGCCTTGCTCTACCTCCTGCAGTAATTGTTGCATAACAGGACGGGCGGCAATAGTTTCACCGGAAACAATTTCACGATAAATAGCAGTGATGTTTAAATTAAGTTTTTTCGCAAGGTCCAATAATGCTTTCTCATGACGAGCCAATGTTTCGCCCTCACCTAGTGCTTCTGCTTCACTGTCGGCACGAGATTTTCTTAGATATAAACAATATTGCATAATCAGTCATCCTTTCGCTTTTCATCGGTTTTACGGTTTTGACGAAGATTTCTTATAAAAATCAGTACAAGTTCAGCTTCTTCAACGGTAAGTTGGTTAAATAGCTTTACCATTTCAGAATATTCGTCATTGTTTGATTTATTCATATATGTACACTTCCTTTATTTGCATTACAGTTATTTTACAACTATATTACAAAATAAAGTTGGTTTTGATAGAAAATATCTAATTTTGATATATTTAACAGTAAAATGGGTATAAAAATAAACAACCGGTTATTTTACGGTTGTTTATTATTTTTTTCTCAATATAAATATAAAATAATGATAAGTATACATCTGCAAGTTACAGGCAAGTTAGAAATAAACTATATTTAGTATTATACACAAGGAAAAATATAAAAGGTTGTTACTACATAGTGATTTGATATATTTGTCGGCAAATTACCGGCAAGTTAAATTATGCACATATAGGATAGCACAACTGATAAAAAGTATTTTATACTTTTTATATTCCGTTCTTTATAAAAATATTGACAAATTATAAAATTACAATTACAATAACAATAAAGTTACTAATGGACGGTGATTAATTATGTTAAGTGATTTCTTATTTAAAAGTATGTCATTTTTTTGTACAAAGAAAGAAGCATTTTATTTTTCTTTAGGTTTTTACTGGTGTATAATGACGTATATCATGGCTTATTGTAAATACTTGCAAAAGAGATATTTATTAAAGGCTGAGATATTGGTGTTGGCGACTTTAGTGATTATTATGATATTATAGTAATTCTACTAAATCACCTATCTCAATGAGTTTGTTATCAATGTTGTATCCACCGGTGATTTGAGATAAATTTACATTTAAAGGCGAGGTGACTTCACGTTGTCTTAGGGTTTCAAAAGGGTCAAGAGCATTCACTGTTTTAGTTTCATAATTTTTACATATACTCATATGTTCATATACATATTCGACAGTGATAGTGGCTTTGATATAATCAAGAGTGCCAAGCACTTCATTTGTATCAGGGTCTACTATTTCCTCACTGTTTTTTTCAATAACTCTTAATATATCACCTGTCTGGACCTCGTTTTTTCCGGCGTTTATAACAATTCTTTTATCGCTAATTATTTTTATTACTTTAAACATAATACAATTCCTCCTATAATCGATTTTTTAATTTTTGCAGAAACTCATAAATATATATAATTTTATCATTTGTATCATTAAGAGTTGAAACATAAAATAAATTTTCAATTTGCTGTATTATATCATTCATAACAGCATTGGAATGTTGATATTCTTTTATATTTTGTTCAAGTCCTTTTCTATTTTTATTAGATTGACGTAATTCCTTTTTTACTTTTTTATATTTTATTAATAGTTTGATATTAAATATAATTAATATAATTAATATTACAATCATACATATATAGATTTTCTGGTGTAGAGAAAGATTAGGTATAAGCCAAGATAATATGCCTGTTATTCCTGATAATATACTAATTAAAGTTAGAATATTAGACAAGATGTTTTTCAATATACCACTTCCTTATTGTTTCAATGTGACTTAATTAATTCTATTTATCATTTTTCTCGTTTTTTGCTCTTTGACTAATTAAAAATAAAATATATTCTTGGACTTTTTTTCTTTCTTCTTTTGTTAATTGCTCATATAATTGTCTACTAAAAGCATTCATATCAACATTATCAAATATATTTATTGCTTCTTTGGGTAAAGGGGATTTATCATCTGTTTTTTCGAGCAAATAGTCAGCGGAAACATCGAAGAAATCAGCAATTTTATCAATATATTTCATATATGATTTGCTTCTACCGTTTTTCCAATCAGTTATAGTATGTTTTGTAACACCGATGTTTTCGGCAAATGTTTTTTGTTGAATGCCTTTTTCGGTAAGCAAAGATAATATTTTATCTAAAGTGTTCAAAATTCACACCGCCAATCTATACAAATTAAACAAAGTTGTAAAAATTCACACCAATAGTATTGACAGTGTGAATTATTCACACTATAATAACATTATAAACAAAATGTGTTATGAACTTTATCAACTTAAATGAAAGGAGTTATTGTTATGTCAAATAGTTATATAGACAAGAAGTTAGATAAACTATTGCCTATTAAAGGATATCAATACACAACTGCGAAATAAGTGAACAGAAATACTGTTCTGAATTCCATCAAGCACAACCAAATTCGGTCTGCAAAAAGTAATGTTTTGCATAAGGATTGGCTAAGCAGCATTCACTGTTAATTAGTCCCTTCATCAATATGTGTTATATACAAACAGTGTAACACAATTATACAAAAAAGTCAATTTGATTTAAAGGAGGTGTTTATTAATGAAGAGAAAATTATCCCCTTGGTGCAAAGAGGTTAAAAAAGCTATGATTGATAGAGATATGTCGATAGCAGATTTAGCGGCGGAACTTAATCTTTCAAGTGCATATGTAACAAGAATTATAAATGGAACTTTTATTATTCCGGAAACTAAAAAACGCATATCGAAGTATCTGGACATTTCATCTGAACTAATTTCATCATAACTAGATTATAACATGAAAGGTAGGTGAAATAAATGGGAAGTAACCCTACAAAAGCGGCCAACAATATGTACTGCAAGTGCAGATTGGCGGCGGCAAAGTACAATGACAAATTAAACAGTCGTGAGGGAGCGGCGGAAATGTTGGGATTATCAAGTTCGACTTTGGCAAGTTACGAATTGGATTTGACAAAGGTCGTACCAGTCGAAAGCATTATGATGATGGCAGATGTATATAATGCACCCGAATTAAAAAATTGGTACTGTTCCAATGTTTGCCCTTTGGGTGCTGAATTTCCGAAAATCGAAATTGAGGATTTGGACAGGCTTACAGTCAAAGCATTATCGACATTACGCGAGATATCAAATGTGAAAGAAGACCTATTAGATATAACCGCTGACGGTGCTATATCTGTCGAAGAACGACCGAAATTAAATAACGTCATAAAAACATTAGATGAAATATCTAATGTGGCTCAATCACTGAAATTATGGGCGAAAAAGAATTTGTCAAAAACAGAATAGGACAATTTGTGATGTAAATATATTAAGTTGGGAGGTGGATTATATGAGTGAATTTGTTGAAGAATTTAAGATTGGTAACACCAATGTAAAAATTGCAGATGATTATTGTCGTGATAAAACACCGGAAGATGTTAATGCAATTCTCAAAAGAATTGGAGTAAATGCTTTACCGCATTTTGCAATGAATAAACAAGATAAGGCAGGGTAGTAATTATGAGCGGTTATTTACGAAATAAAAAAGAGAGCGTGACGCTCTATGCGTACACACTCCCACAACCAATATCATTATAACATAGCTCATTAATTATGTCAAACAAGAAACGGAGGATAACAATGATACAGATAGGTTTGGCAATGGTGTCATTTGGTATAGGTATATTTATCGGAATGAAAATTATTGGAGGTAAAAATAATGGACGACGCAATGAAGTTGATAATTGATATATGGAATAGCTTAAGTCCGGAGGGTCGTAAGTTATGGATTGGAGAGGGACAGGTTTTACCTACACTTAAAAACGGCAGATATGCAGCTAAGAAAAAGCCACAAATAATAAAACGCAAATTTGATGCGAAGTGGAATGCTGACACAAATCAAATTTTGGCAATTATAAACAAGTAAATAATAAATAAAATCTCGCAGGCAGATATGAGCCGTCAACTTTTAATATGTAAGACGTCCCATAAAACTTATTTTTAATAGGTTGGCGGTTCTGATGTGTCTGTGAGATATAGGACAAGCCTTATAAGCAGATACGGACAGGGTTGTTAAAATTATAAATTAAAACTAAATCCTATGAATTAATTTCCATACAGTTCTGCTGTTAAAACTATTACTTATTATCCGAAATAAATATGTATAGCAACCCTGTCTATATGTGCTTATAAGGTACAAGAAAGCGAGGGATTAAAACTGAAACAAAAGCACGAAAAATTGGAGTATATCATATCAGTTGTCATATTCAGCATGATATTGATAGGTTTAGAAAGTTTAATGATGATAATAATGGGAGGTGGCAAATTATGAAATTTTACTTTACATTCGGATTGGTTAATCAGCCTTTTACAGGTGGTTGGGTTGTTATCAACGCAGATAGCCGAGCTCAAGCGTGTATGCTATTCAGAGCAGCATTTCAGCCTGATGATGAAATGTTGAATTGTTGCAGTATTTATGAAGAAAGAGAGTTTAAAAGAACAAAAATGTACCGAGAAAATGATAATTTTGGTAGTGCATGTCATTGCGAATTGAGCTTAAAAATTGAAAAAAAATAGACCGCAGAGTTGCAGCTCAATGCGGTCAATGCAATCAGGTACATATCAATATACCATATTTTTATTCTATCAGAAATGAGGTGAGTTGTCAATGATTTTTAATAGTGATAGCTATGACGCACTTATGGCAATGGAAGAAGCAAGAACAGGTCATTACGGCGAAGATTATTTTGATAATGGCAGACCGGATGATTATTGGGACGTAATGGCTGACGCAAAGTATGAGGAGGAACGAGATGAACGATAAAGAAGAAATGATTATCGTAAAAGATAATCCGAATTTAATAGTTATAAACCAACTTCCGGTCATATCGGAACAGTTGGATATGGTAAAAGCGGAAATTCAAAGACGTACTGCATTTGCTGACACTGTTACAGTATCAGAGGAAAATAGACAGGAAATCAAAAAAATGCGTGCGGCTATGAATGCTGAAAAATCAAGACTTGATGATGTATATAAAACGGCAATTGAAAAAGTTATTGCACCGATACAGGCGGTGCAGGACAAATACAAGGATTGTGTAGGACTATATACAAAAGCCAATTCGCAACTGAAAGCCAAAATTGATGTTATCGAAGATGGATTAAAACTCGCAAAAGAAAATTCGGTAAAAGAGTATTTTGAAGAATTGGTTACTGCCAAAAATATTGATTTCATTTCATTTGAACAATTAGGCTTGAAAATAACATTATCAGTATCGGAAAAAAAGCTAAAAGAGCAAGTAAATAATATTGTAGAGCGTGTAGCAACCGATTTAAAGGCTATTGATATACAAGAAGACAAAGAAGAAATTTTGGTTGAATACAAGAAACATCTAAATGTGTCGGAGGCAGTAAGCACCGTTGCAGCACGTCATAAAGCCATTCAAGCTGAAAAAGAAAGAAAAATAAAGCAGGAAGAACAACGTGCAAAGCAAAAAGCAGCTGCACGAGCCGTTGCGGAAGCAGCAAGACAACAAGCACAGGTACAGTCGGAAAGTGACAATGAAGAAACTGTACAAGCTGTAAAAGAACCTGTACAGACAAAAGAACAGCTTGCACCTCCACAAGTATTCAAGCCGACAGAAGCAGAGATTAAACCGCAAGAGGAAAAAATATTTATGTCACAGTTTAAGGTATACGCCACACTACAACAGTTCAGAGAACTGACAGAATTTATGAAGAGAAAGGGTATTCGTTATGGCAAGTAATATGCAAAAACCGAAATTCAGTGTAGCGATAACTACACCGGCATACAAAAAATTGATTAATAACACGTTGAAAGACCCTCAACGTGCCAATAACTTTATAGCAAATGTATCAACAGTAGTTGCGAATAATCCACAACTGCAAGAATGTGAAGCAAGTACAATTCTTTCTGCTGCATTTTTAGCAGATAGTTTAAATCTTTCTATGTCACCACAGTTAGGCTATTGCTATTTAGTTCCGTATGAAACGGCTCTAAAGGACAAATACGGAAAAACAATGTGGATGTTAGATGAAAACGGCAATCATATATTGGATAACAATGGCAAGTGGAAAAAACATACCGTGAAAAAGGCACAGTTCCAAATGGGTTATAAAGGATATATCCAACTTGCTCAAAGAACAGGTAAGTACGAAAAGATTGTAGCTTTACCAATAAAAGAGGGCGAATTAATCAGCCGAAATGAACTGGAAGAAGAATATAACGTATGCTTGATTGAAGATGAGTATGAAAGAGAACAAGCAAGGACAATCGGTTATTATGCAATGATAAAGACAACTGATAATTTTCGCAAAGCAATATATTGGCCAATTCGCAAAATGATGGCTCATGCCGATAGATATTCTCCCGCATTTAGTGCGGAAATGTACGAAAAAATACAAAACGGAGAAGTCCCTGAAAAAGATATGTGGCGATATTCTTCATTCTGGTATAAAAACTTTGATGAAATGGCTATAAAGACAATGCTTAGACACATTATATCAAAATGGGGTCCTGTATCAATAGAGATGGAAAAGGCAATTCCGGCAGACCGTGAAGAATCAGAATTTGATTATACATATGCTGATAGTGATAATCAGATATTACAACAATCTGAACTTGATATGGTAGGCAATACTGACGATTTTAAAACAATAGATGAAATGGATAACAGAGAGCAGACCGAACAGGAACAAAGCGGTAGTGAGATGACCGAGCAGGAGGCGATAGATATTGATTCGATATAGTATCATAGCCACAGGTTCTAAAGGTAATGCAGTTAAAATTGATGATATATTGATAGATTGTGGTGTATCTTTCAAAAAACTTAAAGATGTGTACAAGTATATAAGATTGGTACTACTGACACATGAACACTCGGACCATTTCCGACCGTCAACCATACGAAAGTTGGCGGCGGAACGTCCGACTTTAAGATTTGGTTGTTGTCGTTGGATGGTTCCCAAGTTGATAGACTGTGGAGTTTCACCGACACAAATTGATGTATACGACATAGGAAAAAGATACGATTATAAAGTATTTGCTCTGTCACCTATCAAACTATATCATGACGTTCCGAACTGCGGATATAGGCTATATTTCGGACGAAAGAGAGTGCTATACGCAACAGATACCCGAACCATGGAAGGTATCAGTGCAAAGGGATACGATTATTACTTTATTGAAGCAAATTACAAAAAAGAGGAAATTAAGCGTAAAATTGCAGACAAAAAAGAACAGGGCGAATATGCGTATGAGGTGCGAGCCATGAATGAACATCTGTCGCAGGAAGAAGCTGAAGATTTTATATATTCAAATATGACCTCGAAAAGCAGATATATCTTCTTGCACGAACACATTGATAAATAACAAGGTAGGGGATAAGAATGTCGCAGATAACAACAGCAAAAATTGTAGAGTATGACGGCTGTAATATGCTGATAATTCCACAAGAACCGATAAGCTGTGAGATGATTAGAAAACAAGTGAAAAACGTTGAATTACGGTTATGCGACGGTCGGGAATGTACGTCTGAACAACGAAGAAAAATATTTGCAATAATCGGAGAGATTGCTGATTGGAGCGGACATGACAGTGAAGATTTGCGTAAATACTTTACATCAAATTATTGTATGGATAATGACCTTGAGTATTTCAGCTTATCCCCAAAAAAGCCTAATTTAGCGGATATGGAAACTGCAACAGGTTTTATATCTTATTTGATAAAATTCTGTTTTGAATGGAATGTACCGACACTCGATACCATGCTTAATCGTGCCGAAGAAATCGGTAAATATTTATATATGTGCTTGGAGCATAGGAAGTGTGCTATTTGTAATGATAAGGCAGAAGTACATCACTTAGACGCTGTCGGTATGGGTAGGGATAGAAATGATATTGTTCATGTAGGTATGAATGCTATTGCGTTATGCCGCAAGCACCATATACAGGCTCATAATATGGGCAAAAATGAATTTTTAAAACAGTATCATGTATATGGAATAATACTTGATTCGTACTTATGCAAAATACTAAATTTAGGACGAAAGGCTGTATATAACGAGCTGTTTGAACGTGATAAACAGTTTTTGCAGCTTGAGGAGGTGAGAGAATAATATGGCAAGACCCTTGAAAGATGGGGTTGATTATTTTCCAAAAGATACTGATTTTTATGCAGATGATAAAGTGCGACTTTTAAGAGCGGAGTTTGGCTCGAAAGGAATGTATCTTTTAGACTACATATTATGTGACTTATACGGCAAAAATGGATATTTCATCAAATGGGATAAAAACAAGTGCTACCTTGTGTCAGACGGTGCGGGATGTGGTTGTTCTCCTGAGTTTGTTGCAGAGTTTATTTCCGGGTGTATCAGATGTTCTTTCTTTGATAAAAGGGTGTTTGAAATGTTTGGAGCATTGACATCTGTGGGTATCCAGCGGCGCTTTATAAGAATGTTAAACAGCCGCGAAAATTTCACGTTTATTGAAGAATACTTTCTGCTTGATATATCTGATAAAAAAGATGTACCACAAGGTATTCTTAATAAACTTGCATTTAAAAAGGTTTCCGATAAAGAAAACGAAGTTAAAAGTAAAGATAACCCCAATAAAAGTAAAGATAATTCACAAAGTAAAATAGAAGAAAATAAAGTAGAGGAGAGTAGAGTAGAAGAAAGTATAATAGATGACTCTCACCGCCCACCTGCACCATATGAGCAAATCAAAGATATGTATAACAACATATGTACATCATATCCTAAATTACGCTCAATGTCAGATAGTCGAAAGAAAGCAATTAAAGCAAGACTTAGACAGTACAGTATTGACGATTTCAAATGTCTGTTTGAGAAAGCGGAAAATAGCAGTTTTTTAAAAGGTGCAAATAATCGTAACTGGTCTGCCACGTTTGATTGGCTGATAAAAGATTCCAATATGGCTAAGACGCTTGACGGAAATTATGACGATAGACCTATGCAAAGAAATGATTATAATGCCGGTGCAAGAAAAAACAATAATCTATTTCTTGATTTACTTGAAAACAGTGAATTTGATAACGGAGATGATATATTATGACATTTCAAGAAACTGCTAAAATTATGGCGGTATTTAGGGCTGCATATTCACGCTACTATGCAAACATAGACGTGGAAGAAGCAAGACGGGTAACAACATTATGGGCGTCTATGCTTGCCGATTACAGCTATGAAACTGTTTCAAATGCAGCTAAGGCATTGATTGTATCAAGCAAGTTTCCACCGACAATAGCCGAGGTAATAGAAAAAATACAGCTATTAACCAAAGAACCGGAACTGACGGAGGGCGAGGCTTGGAGCATGGTGCGAAAAGCTATCCGTAATGGAATTTACGGATATAAAGAGGAATATAGAAAATTGCCTGACAAGGTAAAAACGGCAATAGGAAACCCTCTGATGATACACGAATGGGCTAAGGTAAGTGCAGATGAACTCGATACCGTAGTAGCAAGTAATTTTATGCGGAATTTTCGTTCACAAACGAAAAGCAAACAGGAATATGAAAGTTTGCCACAAAGCGTAAAAAAATTTGTTGAGGAAATATCCGCAAAAATGCCGAAACTGGAGGAAGTAAATGAGAGGAATAAATGATATAAGAATAACCTTTGAAGAAAAAATCAACAAGTATGCCGTAAAGCAAATACAACCTCATATGATTAACGCACTTGCAGTAATGTTATGTGATGAGGCTGTAAACGAAACGTTATTTAGTTTAGGCACAATAGAAAATATGGAGGTGATCGCATGAAAAAACGCAGTTGCAGAATGACTGATACAGAAAAAGAAATGCACGATAGGGCAGTTAAAATTCGCAAAATGACAGATGAGCAGTTGTGTAAATACATAGATGATACACAAGGCAAGAATGATACACGGGATAAAAGTGTGAGTAAGTTTTTAACTTGTGTGGCAGGAATGAAAGGTATAGGTAAAACAACAGAAAATAAATTATATTATCTGGCAAGAGAAAAGGGGTTTATTGATTAATGCGTTGGAGTGAAGCGGAGTATGCACGATATATTCAGAATACGGAACAAAACACAAGCAGTCCAAAGCCTAAAAATAAATACTCTTCTCAAAAAACTTGGATTGATGGTATATGTTTTGACAGTAAAAAGGAAGCCGATTATTATTGTCAGTTAAAGTTGCTTACAAGAGCAGGAGAGATAAAAGGTTTCTGTCGTCAAGCAAGATTTGTTGTGACAGAGGGTGTAGGGAGTATAGAACGAGGTACTGAATATGTTGCAGATTTCGTAATCTTCAACAATGACGGAACAAGTCGCATTGTTGACACGAAAGGGGTGAAAACCAATGAATTCAAGTTAAAAATGAAATCGTTCCGAGAAAAGTATCCGACTCTTAAAGTAGAGTTGGAATAAAGGAGTAGATAATTGATGGGTAAAATAAGAACTCGAAATCAATATCAAGCCGAGTTTGTGAAGTGTATTCAGAAATTCGGCGGTAAATATCAAACATGGGAAATATTCGCTGATTTCATATCAATGTTTGCCTGTGCCATATCAAATGGCATAGATAGGGTGCATTTCAAACCGAGAGAAGAAATGTATATGCAAATTATTCGCAAATACACAAATGAAGAACAGGCAATCTTTCCTGAGATGATGGGTCATGTCATTAATGGCATGGAGGAAAACAGGGATTGCGATTTCCTTGGTGAGTTGTATATGGCTCTGGACCTGGGAAGCCATTGGAAAGGGCAGTTTTTTACACCGTATAGTTTGTGTAAAATGACTGCTCAATTACAAAAAAATGATATAGAACAAGAAATAAAAGCAAATGGATTTGTATCTGTAAATGACCCGGCATGTGGAGCAGGCGCATTGCTGGTTGCGGTAGCAAATACTGCGGCAGAAGAAATAAAACAATTTAATTGGCAAAATCACATCCTATTTGTTGCTCAAGATATAGATGCAGTTACGGCCAAGATGTGTTATACACAATTATCTCTATTGGGGTGTGCCGGGTATGTTAAGATTGGCGATACAATGGCGAATCCAATAACGGCAAACGAGTCATTGTATGAAATGACAAAAGAAGATAGTTGTTATTGGTATACACCAATGTATTTCAATGATGTTTGGAATTGGCGAAGAATGTTTCATATGTTTGATAAAACCATGCAAAAAAATATAACGATAACAAATAATGATGAAAAAGAAAAGACCGCCCAGCCAGTAGAAAACTCGCAAGATATAGATAGAAACGAGTTTAATACCGAAAAGAACGGTCAGCTATCATTATTTTGAAAGGAGTTTGGATATGGAAACTACAAATCAAAATAACTTAGACAAAATTATATCACAAGATACAGAGAAAATCAATAATGACGAACAGACAAAATCTGAAATCGTGTATATTGAAGTTGATAAATTACATCCACATGACGCAAATCCTCGAAAAAATATAGGTGATGTAACGGAACTGGCGGACAGTATAAAGAAAAACGGTATATTGCAAAATCTTACGGTTGTTCCGGCAACAGGTTATTGGTACGGTGAATATACCGTAATAATCGGTCACAGACGTTTGGCGGCGGCAAAACAAGCGGGATTGAAAACTGTACCGTGCGTTATTCGTGAAATGGGCCCAAAGGAACAGATAGCAACAATGTTGCTTGAAAATATGCAACGTTCGGATTTGACTGTATATGAACAAGCTCAAGGAATACAGATGATGTTAGATTTGGGCGAAACGGTTGAAACAGTTGCAGAAAAAACTGGTTTTTCCGAAAGCACTGTAAGACGTAGAACTCGTTTGTTGAAGTTGGACAGTGATGTGTTCAAGGAAACCGAGGGCAGACAGATAACCATGTCGGAGTATGATAAGTTATTTGAAATTAAAGACGATAAAAAGCGAAATGAAGTGCTTAAGACTATAGGAACCAATAATTTTGAGAATAACCTATTGCGTGCCGTCAATGCGGAAAAAGAGATAGAGAAACGAAAACAGCTATTTGAAAAATTAAATAAAATTGCTGAAAAGATAACGGATACAGACGGTTTAGTATATGTTAGTTGGTGTGCTAATGTAGAGAATATAAACGATTTTTCAATTCCTGACGATACAAAATTGTATTATAAATGTTATGGAAGCGGTGTAGGTGTATCACTATACCGTAGCCGTACGGCTGAAGAAGAACAGACCAGGCAACAAATACAAAAAGAACAAGTGGAACAAGCAGAACGAGAAAATAAGATTAAGGAAGAAAGGGATAACAGAATACAAAGGCTTAAGGAAGCCACGGAACGTGCGTATAATCTCAGACGAAATTTTGTGAAAGATTTTAAACTGAATGAAAAAGCCACTTCTAAGAATTTGGAAAATTTTCTTATTACAGCGTTGTTGGAAGATAATTGTTTTGATGTAGAGAAATTTCTTAATATGTTAGATGTCGAGTATGATGAAGATGATATTTCAGACACCCGAGATGTTCAAAGAATATATAATCTTTCAAGTAAAACGCAACAGAATAAAATGGTTATTGCAGGTTATGTATTATACGGTGACAACACTGTAACGAATTGCTTTGATTATAAGGGGTGTTATTGTGGGAATGAAGAACTGCAACGACTTTATGACGGATTAACAACGATAGGATATGAAATGTCAGATGAAGAAAAAGCCCTAATGGACGGTACGCATGAATTATATACCGCTGAAGATGAATAATTGATAAAGGAGAGATTAAGATGACAAATATTATAAAATGCAGATTTTTGGATAAAGACAGTGAACCGAGAGGCAGAGAATACAGCTATAAAACAGAAATACCTGTTGAAGTCGGTCAAATAGTAGATGTACCTGCACCACGTCAAAGTGACACTGACAATGAATTGAAAACAAAATCAGTTATCGTATCACAAATAAATGTGCCGGAAGAAGAAATTGCGACCTTTGCGGATAAGGTTAAAACTGTTGTAGGTATTCATACGGAAGATGAAAAGGAGAATTAATAAAATGCACACAACGGAACAAAGGAGAGAAATTTTCAAAAGCTGCGAAAAGGAAATGTTATTTCTTCATGAAATAATGGGTAATAAAAATATGTCGGAAATTTTACGTCCGATGATTAAAGAAAAGTTTATGGACATGAATTATAAAATGGCAGAAATGTATATGGAGGATATCGGAGAAGTAATCCAGCTACTGCCTCGTTATGCGGTTCCGTCAGTTATAGCAACTCTAAAGCTTATTTTAGAGGCTTTGGAAAAGGACATGACTGAAAAGGATAAAATGGTGGCACAAGAAATTAAAGAGCGAGGGGCAGTTGCTATTATAAGACATAAGATAAAATAAAAAAATTACAATAGGAAGTATCTGACTATTATTTATGTAGTTGGGTACTTCCCGTAATAAAACTTGTATTGGAGTGATTCCATGAACAGAAAATGGACCAAAGAAGATGTTGAATATCTCAAAGAGAAATGGGGAACTGTTTCAATTCCATACATTGCCCAAAAACTAAATCGCAGTGTCAATGCTATAAAATTAAAAGCGGGAAGATTAAATCTTGGACCTATGTTGGAAAACGGATCATATGTAACATTAAATCAAGTGGCAATAGCATTGACAGGAAGACCATTTTCTTCATACTACAAGAAGTCGTGGATAGAAAATAGAGGTATGCCTGTTCACAACAAGAAAGTTATGAATAATACTTTTAAAATTATCTATTTAGATGAGTTTTGGAAATGGGCTGAAAAAAATCGTTCATTTTTAGATTTTTCAAAGATGGAGCCGTTGGCTTTGGGCAAAGAGCCTGGATGGGTAAACGAACAACGTAAGAAAGACTATAAGTCAAACGCACTACAAAGAAAAGACCAATGGACACCATATGAAGATGATAAATTGCGATATTTATTAAAACAACAGAAATATGGGTATGCGGAAGTTGCCGATATACTTCATCGAAGTGAGGGGGCAATACAACGGCAATGTACGGACCTTGGTATTCGCGAACGTCCAATAAAAGCGGATACAAGGAGGAATCCGTGGACTGATGATATGCACCGTATTGTTGTAGAAGGTATAAAAAACGGTGATTCATATTCGCTGATAGCAAAGCGTATAGGAAAGTCAGAAAGAGCAATAAGAGGAAGAGTATACAACAAATATTTAACTGAGAATGCTGATAAAGTTAGAGCTATGATTGGTGATGGTCAGTGGGGCGATAATGTTCCGGAACCGAATGTTAAGCAAGCATTATATTTATCTCACACAAGAGGGAAGTGCCAAAAAAGTCTTACGGATTTAGTGGAATTATTGAAATATCGCACATTGTGTATGATGAAAGAGGTACATAAATGATAGATAGAATTGCAAATGAGGTAGCAATTCAGTGCATGGATTGCGGAATTATAACGGATATACGACAGTTTAAGGATATACTTGTTATGGCTTTGAACAATTACACAGTATCACCTAAAGAAAAAGCTATTGCGGTATATGATGACTTGAGCAAAGGATACAAAATGTTCTTTGTCACGAAGAAAGTAAAAGGCTTATCTGATAAGAGCCTAAAATATTATAAATGTGTTATAGATGATGCAATGATAAGAATAAATAAGCCATTAGACAGAATTACGGCTGATGATATTCGGTATTTGTTGGCTTGCAAAAAGAGAGATGGCAGAAGTAATACAACATTGAATAATATTAGACGTGTATTATGCTCGTTTTTTAAATTCTTGGTGAATGATGATTACATTGTTAAAGACCCTATGTTAAATATAGACGTTGTAAGGCAAGAAAAAGTTGTGAAAAAGCCATTTTCACCAATTGACCTTGAAAAAATACTTGATGTATGCCGAAACGATAAAAACGAGTTGGCAAGACGCAGAAACATAGCGATGATAGAGTGCCTTTTATCAACAGGCTGCAGAGTAGGTGAGATAAGCTTAATAAAAATTGAAGATGTTGATTTTCGTAAAGGCGAGTGTATTGTACATGGCAAGGGCAACAAGGAAAGGAAAGTCTTTTTTAATGATAGGTCAATATTAAGACTATCCGAATACATAGATTATCGAAAAGATAATTGTGAGTATCTGTTTTGTTCTCTAAAAAAACCGTTCCAAAGATTAAATGTGGGTGGCGTAGAAACGAATATAAGAAATATCGGTGAAAAAGCTGGTGTAACAAATTGTCACCCGCATAGATTTCGTAGAACAATGGCATGTAATGCACTGAAAAAAGGTATGCCGATAGAGCAGATACAAGCATTGCTCGGACATGAAAATATTGAAACAACGAAAGTATATTTGTGTATCGATACAGATAAACTGGCAGTCGAACATAATCGATATTTAGGATAAGTATAGGAGGAATTTTAATGAATAATTTGATGAAAGAAGTCGGAGAACTTCAAAATAACTATCAGAAATTGAGAGATGAGAGAAGAATGACAAAAAAGGCTATATGTGATTTAGTAATTCCATTTCGTGATAAATATAATCTTACAGATTTACAGGCATTGCAGATTGCAAGAAATGAACTTTCAATGTCGGAAATAGCTGAATTGTTAAATTAAGATTGAATAGGTGGGCAAGTTATGAAAAATAACAAATTAAAACCGTGTCCGTTCTAAGTATATAAAAAGGTGAGTGAGGATATGAATGAAGCGGAAATATTAAATAAAATAATGCAGGCATTGCCGCAGGGTTCACAAGGCGGCATAGTTATAAATATCATTAATACGTCAAATCCGCAGAATAATATTTCACAATCAAATATTATATTAAACAATGATATAAATGTGGCGGAAATCGAGCGCCTAAAAAACAAAGATATGCCCGATTTTGAGGAATATTTAGCAAAACAAAGGAGGTCACATAATACAGTATATTCCTATGTATTCTCCGTGAGTGATTTTTTCTCTCGCTGTGACTGTTTGGACGACAGTAATATTGAAAAATGGATACAGATATTAAAAAAAGAGAAGAAATCATCTAAAACAATAAATTTACGTTTGTGCGGAGTGATGGCATTTGCCAAATTCAAAGGGATAAAACTGAATGTGAATAAATTGCCCGTTCAAAAGAAGTCGTTTGTTGATAATGTGATAACGACAGACGAGTATTACAAATTATTGAGTTGTCTGAAATCGGACAACAAGATGAAAGGGTATTGGATGATCCGCTTTTTGGGACAAACGGGCGCACGAGTCAGTGAATTTGTGCGGTTCGAGAAAAAAACTTTAGAGGACGGATACATTGATTTAGACACCAAGTGTCATAGCCGGCGCATCTTAGTGCCAGACAAGCTAATTAAGGAAAGCAAGGAATATTTTGCAGGTGTGCAAGGACGGTGGTTGTTTCCTGGACAAAAAAAGGGGCAGCATATTACTGCAGGGGGCGTTAATTCACTATTAAAGGATTTTGCTAAAAAATATGATATACGCGAAGAAGTAATGCATCCGCATTCATTTCGACACTTCTTCGCAATACAATCCCTTAATAACGGCGTGGATATGTCGTTATTAAAAGATTTATTGGGACATGGCAGTATTGATACTACGCAAATATATACCCAACTGTCCTCGACAGAACAGAAAAAACGATTTAATGCGGCTGTTAAATGGTAGGGTTGTAGAGAGTACGGAACAATACGAACAACTGTAAGCAGTATATTACAAGGAAAGGTGAGAGAAATATGACGGTACAAGAATTATATGACAAATTAGAACAGTTAATCCGTGATGGTTACGAAGATTATCATGTTATTATTTCAAACGAATTTGACGAACAGATTTTATATGATGTTGATGTTCGTGAAGAGGACGATGAAATACTATTGTATTAAAAAGAGAGGGACGCAAAATGAAAGTAAATATTTGTGATATATGCGATAAAATAATAGGTCATAAACAGGGTGTAACGCTGAAAGCGTCAGACCATACGTTGACAAGGATAATAGATAATCATGTAATATCCAACATGAAACGCAAATACAAGGTGCATATTTGTGATGATTGCATAGAGGCAATCGAGGAGTATTGCAAAGCGGCAAAAGCCGAAAGCAATACAAAAGAAGTACAGACGAAAATTAAGGGATATACGAAGCAAATTAAAGATTGATTGCAAGTATTAGGAGGTACATAATGCGAGAAATACTATTCAGGGGAAAAAGCACTGAAACAAATCAATGGATTTACGGTGGTTTTCATATATGGGAAAAGCGACAAACATGTTTTGGCGATGATAAGCTGAAAGATGATGAAATATCATACGTAATAACAGTAAATTCGTTTGCGGATTGGAATATGCCGCGAACAATGCAAGCCGTTGAGGTTATAGCCGATACAGTCGGTCAATATACAGGTTTGGCAGATGTAAACGGTCAAAAAATATTTGAAGGCGATATTGTAAAATCGCAAAATTATAGATTTGTAGTAAGGTTCGGTAAATGCGGTAGTAATAAATTTGTTAATTATAATAACGGCTATATAGGTTTTTATCTTGAACCAGACGGGAAAACAAATGCTCACGGATTGCGTAATGATATATGTTATTTTGGTAATCTTTCTGTTATAGGCAACATATATGATAATCCCGAATTATTGGAGGAATAAAAATGAACAGAAAGGAAATAACAAGATTCTTAAGTGAGTTACTTGTCAAAAAAAGATTATCTGGCATGGGTAAATACTATGCGAGTGAGGTCACTATGGATTGGTACATTGGCAAAATAACACATACAATGCGACGTGTTGATTTTATACAGTTTGTACCTAAAAATCAAACTGTAAGTGGTATAGAACATGGCGATTTTTATTTCTATGAGGTAAAAAGCTGCAAAGAAGATTATAATAGCGGAAACGGTTTGACTTTTGAGGGTGATAAAAATTATATTATCACTACGGCAGAAACATACAAGAAAATTATCAAAGATGTAGACTATGATGTCGGTGTACTTATAGCGTGTCCGGTGCTAAGAGAAATTAAAGATGAAATTGAAAATCCTACGCAAATAGACGGTAATATAGATGATTGGATACTCAAGACTGCGAAAAACGCACATAGTAAAAATCGTGAGCGACCATTGTCACAACTTCTATTTTTTATGCTGCGTTCGGGAAAGTGAGGAATAAAAATGATTATAAAATTACCGATGGGTGTAACTATGGATACAAGTAATGTACCAAATAATTTTGGTGTAATTATTCGTGACAGCTTTAGAAAATTTACTGATGGAACTAAAGAAGAATACCGATATGAAGATAAGCTAAGGTTTATAGATTGTTGTGTTGCATATATGAGTCGTTCAAAAGACGCAGACGAAGCTGTACAAGATATAATACTTAGCGAAACAAAAAGACGAATGAGCGAAGACGGAGAATTTCCGAATAAAAGTGATTTTGAGAGCCTTGAATTTATGAGTATTTGCTACGAAATAGGACAAAAAAGTGCAAAATTATGCTCAAATGAATATGGGTGTGATAAGCATGATAATGAGGCTGCGTTGAAGTTACTTGCAAGCATTGTAAAGATTGTTATCAATTTTTGAGGAATGATGAATAAAACGGAGGAATAAAACGATGACAGTATCAGAATTATTAAAATGTTTAAAGGCATTAGAAGAAGACGGCAAGGGCTATTATAAGGTGTTATTTAAAGGATGTGATTGGTTTGCGGAAATACATATCACTCATCTTGACATACCTGCAGAGGAACTTATATTGAAACTGTAGAAAGAGAGGAAAAATAAATTAAATGGTTGAGTGGGAAAAAGTTAAAAAGTTAATGGATTGTTTCCCGGGAAGTATTATAAATCACAATGGCGAATTTATCGCAATGGTAAAAGAAAACGAGTATTTTATACTTGAAAGTTGCAAAGATGAGCGTGAAATAAAATGCAAAGTTTTAGCGTGGTTTTCAAGAGGCACTCATAAAACACAACATTATAATTCAAAAAAGAAAAATAATGAATACCATCAATTTATGATTGACGGAATAAACAGGTATCTCGGAACAAACTTTGATTTTCAAGATATGGACATTATTTATACAGAACTCGGTAATGACTGTAATAGACCGCTATGCGAAAAGTTTATTGACAGTGGATATGATATGAATATTTTGACTTCTAAATTAAAAGAACAACAAAAATTTGCAGAGTCTATTACAAAGAAAATTGAATATAAAGTGTAATTTAATTTTGGAAAATGCTTTTTGCACTAAAAATTTAATTAAAATAGATGTTAAAGTTTATTTTATGTACAACAAACAAACGGAGGACTAACAATGCAAGTTAAAATAAAGACAAACGGTAAAACCGTTCAAGTTGAAATGTCGGAAAAACAGCTGAAAGAGTTGGGATTGACCGAGGAACGAAGCCGAACAGGCTATGAGAGAGTTGATGAAGACGACAGCTATTTTGTTGATGATACAATCAATGACGGACACGAAGTGATAGGAGGCGGAGGAACACTGGTAAATGACCTATATTACAACAATGGTAATTACTATAATGATGAAACCATTGTTGAAAACAACGCAAGAGCAGATAAACTGTTTCGTTGTTTAAGACAATGGCAGGCTTTGCACGACCAACCTATTACTGTGGAAGATTGGGGGGAAGAAACTGAAGAAGATAAATTTTCATTCTTCTACGATTATACGTTAGAACGTATTTTAATAAGCTACGATAGGTCAAGTAGATATCCAAATGTTATATATTTTTCATCACCTGAAAAGGCTTACAAGGCTATCAAACAGTTTGAAGGTGAATTAAAGTGGTATTTCACTGAATATATGCAACGTCTTGATGAGGTGTAAAATGATAAAATTATTAGCAATACTCGTCACAGTTATAATAATTGTGATAGACATTAACAGAATGTGAGGTGGGTAGCAACCAATGAAGAATAAAGTGGCCGAACGTGCGAAGAAAAAAAGACGTGCGTTAAAAGAGGCTGAACGACGTAAAGAACAAGAAAATTTACTGAAAAAATTTAATGAGATTGCAAAAAACACGGTGTGAATAATGTAAAATACAACAAACAAACATTGTGGCAAACATTTATGAAAGTCGATAAAGAAATGGTTAAATTAAGCATTGTATATAGCGTTATGGCAGTTGCATATTGTTTAAGAAAAACATTCGGTTGGGGAAAAATTAAGATATACAGATATGCTGTGGATATGAACAGATATATTACTTCTGTCGGCAAGCAAGACAGAGATATTCCGGCATTAAATGATGAATTGAAAACAGAAGCAGGAATTGACTGTACCAAAATTTTTGAGGGTTATAAGCCGTATATGCTAAAAAAGGTAAGTCTTCAAAAATCGTCAGAAGCAGAGGCTATGTTTGAAAAAATTAAGTACATATTACCTATGGTTATATATCCGTTGTATTCAAGAGAGGGGTGGAAACAAAAACGAATGAACCGCTTGGGACAAGCTTTAAAGGAAACTTTAATTGATATTTTAGAAAGTGATGAAATCGATAATATCAAAAGGACCATGTATGAGGAGTGCGGTCTTAAATTCTATGATGATGGAACGGTAGACCCTAATTAAAAATGCTATTCATAGAGAGCCTTCGAACTCCCACAACCAACACAGGAATCGGAGGTATAAAAAATGCAGGCAGACGAAAAAAGAATTATAACTGATGAAGAATTAACCGAAATAGTGAAAGTAGCTGCTAAAGCAGGGGCTGACGCAGCTATGGAACACTTTAAGGCAGAAAAACTTAAAGAAAAACGCAACCGAAAGGATAGGAGATTACATAATACAAAACTCTTGATACGTCATTACAGAACGTTTAAAGAATATGTGAATAATGCAGTGTTTGAAAGCGAAGAATCAAATGAAGATGCACTTGGTGCCATTGAAGAATTAATGTGGGAGCCAAGAGTGACGTCTGACATGATTGTAGAGTCAATCAAACGAAGTGCAGCCAGAACGCAGATTATCATAAATCATATAGACGGAATGATTAACGTGTATCAAGATATGTGTCAAAAGTCAAACAGTGAAATGAAAATACGTCGTAGCAAGGTGCTTTATGATATGTATATATCTGATACAGTTTATTCAAAGGAACAGATTGCAGAAATATATTTCATTGATAAACGGACAGTGTATAAGGATATAGACGCTGCCTGCAAAGAATTAAGTGTATTGCTATTCGGAATTGACAGTATTAATTAGGGCACAAACAGGGCATTGACGTGGCTATATGGATATGATAAAATAGTATTAGTAAAATTCTAAAATAATTAAAAAAGTCCATTTATTCAATTTGCGAATAAATGGACTTTTTTTATTGTCGGAAAGGAGAATTAGAAATGTATGCTCCCTCCTAACACATTTATAAAATTAGGAGGATGTATATGGAAAGTACGATAGTTATGCGCAGTGTCAGTGCATTAAAATGTTATGAAAACAATCCAAGACACAATGAAAATGCGGTTGAAAAAGTGGCAGAATCAATTAAAGAGTTCGGTTTTTTAGTGCCAATAGTAATTGATACGAATGACATGATTATAGCGGGAGAAACCCGTTTAAAAGCGTCTAAACTGTTACAACTTGACAAAGTACCATGTATTATAGCAGATAAACTCACAGATGAGCAAATAAAAGCATTTCGATTGATTGAAAATAAAACATCTGAATTTGCAACATGGGATTTTGAAAAGCTGCAGGAAGAACTAAAGGCTATTGACATAGACATTGGACTGTATAATTTCCCAGAATTAGATGATGTAGAATTAAATGTTTCCGATGATGATTTTTTAAAGGATACGGAAATAGTGAGGGAACATCATAATAAGACAACAACGTGCCCTAAATGCGGCGAGGTGTTTGAAATATGAGAGTATTTCTTGCGTCCACCGGGTCGGGTATGTCAAAGGAATTAAGGGATAAGACGGTTAAAATATGTCGGCCGAGATATATACTTGAAACATTTTTCAATGGTGAAAAATCATGTCTTGAGGCTATGAGCATTGTAGGAAATGATAATTTTTTACTTGATAGCGGAGCGTTTTCATATATGAACGGTGCAAAGGTGACATTGTCGCAAATGGATAGTTATATTGACAAATATATAAAATTCATAATCAATTATAAAATCAAACATTATTTTGAAATCGATGTTGATAATATTTTTGGTCTTGATCGCGTTGAGTTTTGGCGGAACAAGATGGAGAGCGCAATAGGTTATCAATGTATTCCTGTGTGGCATAAAGGCAGGGGCGTTGAATACTGGAAACGGATGTGCAAAAAATACTCATATATAGCGATAGGCGGATTAGTATTCCATGTAAAGAAGCAGGAATATGAATTGATACGACGATTGGTTGAATATGCGTATTATTGTGGTGTAAAGGTACATGGCTTAGGTTTCACGAAAACACGAGAATTGAAAAATTACAAGTTTTACAGTGTAGACAGCGCAAGCTGGGTAGTGTCGGCCACAAGAGGACAACAAATACACTTTTTCAAAAATGGGTATATGAAAACTCGGCAGTTAGAGAAAAAAGGGCATAAAGTAGATTTGCCGAAGTTGGTAGCTCATAATATGATAGAGTGGACAAAATTTCAAAAATATATGGATGGAGTGAATTGATTATGAAAAAGAATACATTTAATTTAACACTATTAACAGGAATATTTTGCTTAGGGCTTATAACGTCCAACTTATTCGGTGGTAAGCTTATAAGCGTCTTAGGATTAACCGTTGCGGGTGCGATAGTAACATATCCACTCACATTCTTGACAACTGATATTATCGGTGAAATATGGGGAAAGAAAGAGGCGAACGATTGCGTTAAAGTAGGTATAATTGTTCAAATCGGCTTTTTGATATTAGGGTATTTATCATTGAAAATACCGACATTATCGCAAACAACTCATTTGCAAGAGTGTTTGACAGCAGTATTAAATCAAGGAACAAGAATGACGTTCGCAAGCCTTGGAGCATTTGCAGTAAGTCAGACAATGGATGTTATTTCATTTCATTGGTTAAAGAATAAGACGAACGGAAAGTATAAATGGTTAAGAAACAATGCAAGTACAATGAGCAGTCAACTTATAGATACTGTTATCTTCATAGCTATAGCTTTTTACGGTGTAGTTGATAATATAATACTTATGATATTTGCTCAATACTTAATTAAATTGATTTTAGCGGCATTAGATACGCCGTTTTTTTATTTCTTCACAAGACGAAGAAAATGCAAAAATTAAGGAACGAATTATAGGGAGGTGTCTAAGGTGGCACGAGTGCCTAATGAAAAAGCAGCGAAAGCAGAGGCTATGTATCATGACGGTATGAAACTCGTGGATATAGCAAGAAAACTTGACGTGCCGCCGGGTACTGTCCGAAGATGGAAAAGTACATACCATTGGGATGGAAATTCTAAAAAAAAACAAAACGAGCGTTCGGATAATAAAAGCGAACGTTCGGATAAATCAGAAACACGTCATAGAGGTGGTCAGATAGGTAATAACAATGCATTGAAAAATGCAACCTATGCCAGTGAATATTGGAAGAATATCAGTGATGAAGAACGTGCAATGATGGCAGATATGCCGACAGATGAAGAATTTATGTTAATTGAAACATTGAAATTGGCTACTTTGCGAGAGCGGCGTTATATGGCATTATTGGCACGATATAATGAATTGTTGAAAAATTCGCCTGATGGAATGATTTTGAAAGAAGATATACGGGTGTTGACTAAAGAAAGTAACGCATTCGGAAAATGTGTCAGTAGCAAACAACATCAAACGGTTACGGCACAACAAACAAAGGTTGATGCAGTAGAACAAATGCAAATAATAGAATCCGAATTGACTCGGGTGCAAAAGTTGAAAATCAAAACACTTGAATCATTGGCTAAAATTCGAGCAGGAAAGGCAACGGACGGTGACAGTGAATTAATAGATGATTGGATAAAAGCAGTAGAGGGGTGTGAGGATGATGACTAAAACGCTTGAGATATTTCAAAAGCGTATTCCTCTTTACAGGAAAAACATAAAATTGTTTGCATGGGAAATGTTCAAATTCATACCGGACAAATGGCAAGATGATGTGTTTTGCGATATAGTTACCGATAATCGTATTACCGTAAAATCGGGGCAGGGTGTGGGAAAGACAGCAATAACGGCAATAATCCTATTGTGGTTTTTGAGTTGCTTTTCATACCCGAGAATAGTTGCAACGGCTCCGACCAAACAACAACTGAATGATGTATTGTGGTCCGAAGTTGCAAAATGGCAAGAAAAAAGCCCTGTGCTGAAAAAAATATTGAAATGGACCAAGACATATGTTTATATGAAAGGTCACGATAAGCGGTGGTTTGCGGTGGCGAAAACGGCAACAAAACCCGAAAATATGCAAGGTTTTCACGAAGATAATATGTTGTTCATAGTAGACGAGGCTTCAGGTGTTGCGGACACCATTATGGAAGCTATACTTGGTACATTGTCAGGTGAAAATAACAAGTTATTGATGTTAGGAAATCCGACAAAGACTTCTGGCGTGTTTTATGACAGCCACACGGTAGACAGAGCATTATATAAATGTCATACGGTCAATTCCGAGAATGTGGCGAGGGTAAATAAAAAAAATATAGAAAACCTGAAAAAGAAATACGGCAAGGACAGCAATGTTGTTCGTGTTCGTGTATATGGTGAATTCCCGACACAAGAAGATGATGTATTTATACCGCTCTCTATAATTGAACAGTGCAGCAGTAAGTTGTATGAACTTCCCGACAACAATAAATTACCCTATATTATATTAGGTGTAGATATAGCTCGTTTCGGAAATGACGAAACTATTATATATCGTAATGCGCAAGGAAGATTAAAAATCATGGCCGAGCGTAAAGGTCAAGATTTGATGGCGACTGCTGGTGACGTTATAAGAATATATAAAAAAACAATCAATGAATTTCCCGAATACAGAGGGAAAATATATGTCAACATTGATGATACGGGCTTAGGCGGCGGCGTGACGGATAGATTAAAAGAAGTCAAAAAGGAACAACAGCTATATAGATTAGCCGTTGTTCCTATTAATGCTGCTGAAAAAATTGAAACTGATACAAAGGCAGGTAAAGAGGCGGCAGAGTATTATAATGACCTTACAACACATATGTGGGCGTGCCTGAAAGAATTAATCGAACATAAAGAAATTGAAGTGGAAGATGACGCTGATACAGTAGCACAGCTTTCAACACGAAAATATAGAATAGCTTCAAACGGAAAGATTGAGATTGAGGGCAAAGACGAAATGAAAAAGCGTGGATTAAAATCACCCGACAGAGGAGATGCCGCCGCATTATCGGTATATCTTGGAAAGATAAAGAAATACACAGGCAGTATGCCAAATATCAGTGACGGTCTGAAAAAAGAAAGCGAATGGATGATGAGGTGACTGAAATATGGGTTACATGAAAGAATTTGGTCGTGCAGGTCAAAAGCGTACAGGCGGAATTTTTTACGAGGAATTCTTACCGGAACTGCAAGGAAAAAAGGGTATAGAAACATATCGTGAAATGGCTGACAATGATGATGTAGTTGGAGCTATTTTATTTGCGGTTGATATGCTAATACGAGGTTGTTCATGGGACACTCAACCGGGCGGCAATACTCCAGCGGATGAGGAAGCGGCTGATTTTGTGTGGCAATGTATGAATGATATGACTGAAACGTGGATTGACACAATATCAGAAATATTGTCTATGTTGACATACGGATGGAGTGCTCACGAAATTGTATATAAGCGTCGAATGGGACGTAAAAAAGATATTCGTCTGAACAGTAAATATAATGACGGTCGAATAGGGTGGCAGAAGTTACCGATACGTTCACAGGAAACTTTGTACAGATGGGAATATGATGATAATGATAATCTGTTGGGATTAACGCAAATGCCACCGCCGAAGTTTGATTTAATCACAATTCCTGCAAATAAATTATTGCTATTCCGTACGAAAAGCAGTAAAGGAAACCCCGAAGGACGCAGTATATTGCGTAATTCGTACCGCTCTTGGTACTTTAAAAAGCGAATACAAGAAATTGAGGGTATAGGAATTGAACGTGATTTGGCAGGTTTACCTGTAATGACCGCGCCTGAAGGTGTTGATATATGGGATAATGATGATAAAAACATGGTCAGTGCAAGACGTGAAGCGGAACGATATGTTAAAAGTATACGTCGCGATTCATTGGAGGGAGTTGTAAAGCTTGAAGGCTGGAAGCTGGAATTACTTACAAGCGGCGGAAAGCGTAATTTTGATACAAACGCTATTATTGAAAGATATGATACACGAATTGCAATGACGGTCTTAGCTGATTTTATAATGTTGGGACATCAGAGTACAGGAACATATAATCTCGGCAGTGATAAGTCACAGATGTTTTCTGTGGCAATAGGTGCGTATCTTGATATGATAGCGGAAGTGTTTAACAACAAAGCTATCCCCGATTTAATAGATATGAATGGTGATACATTTAAAGATATTACGGATTATCCAAAGATAATACATGGCGAAATTGAAAATAGAAATATAAGTGAACTTGGTGACTTTATTCAGAAAGTTTCAAGTGCAGGGTTTATTTCGCCCGATGAACAACTTGAAGATTATCTTCGTGACGCCGCAAAGCTGCCGGAACGTGCAGATTACTCCGGTAATGGCGGAACATCACCCGAAAAGAGCGAATTCAAAGAGGAATAATATAAATATATGTTTACATTCAGAAAAGCAAGGAGAATATTTGAAAAAATACGCAAACCCGATAGAAGTAAAAAAGGTGAAAATGCGCTACAACGTATTCGTAATATGTTGAATAAATACGAAACTCCGATAACATTGGCATTATTATTTTTATGGGATGACTATAACATAGATGAAGAAACAGCAGATGAAGTCATGAGCGGTAATGAGAGCGTAGAAGATGTACATGCACCGTTTGATTCCAATCTGCGTGATTTTGAAAATGAAACATTGACACCAACCTTAGAGCATATTGGCGAAGAAAGATTTGAAACCGCATATGAAGATAATAAAGACTTGATAAGTATCAATACCGAAATATCAGATGATGATAACGAAAATAATGAAGATAGTCAGTTTGATTATTCTGCATTTTACACCAAATGGTGTGATGAAAGAGCGGGTAATCTTATTGCAAATATCAATGATACACAGAGAGAAAATGTTAAAAGCATTATAAATACTGCATTACAACAAGGTGATACACCGTATTTTGCCGCCCGTAGAATAAAAGATACGGTAGGATTAACAGAGCGACAGCTTAATCAGAATACCCGCTATTATGAAAATATGCGGAATACTCTGCGTGAGAATAATCCTAAATTAACTGATTATGAAATTAACAGCAGAGCTGCAAAGGCGGCAAGACGGATGGCAGACAAACAACGGACCAAACGGGCAAAAGATATAGCACGAACTGAAATTGTTACAGCACATAATCAGGCAACCAGAGCGTACATACAATGGGCGATAGAACATAGATATATGCAGAATGTATATAGACGTTGGGTAACATCAAACAATGACAATGTTTGCCCGATTTGCGTTGCATTGAACGGACAGGCAGTACCATTTGATAAACCATATAATGTACCGTCCGATATTAAATATAACGGTCCTGAGATAATGGCACCGCCGGTACATACAAATTGTTGTTGTGGCGAAGAATTTTTCACAGGTGACAATAATAAAATACCGAGTGTTCCAAACAAATGGGACAGTATGAGCGAGGCGGAAAAGAAAGCATGTGTTAATTATTATGCCGATAAATCGCAATATGCAGAATATAAAAAACAGCTTGGGACTGAAAATGTCCCTAAAACTCTTGAAGATTTCCAAAAATTAAAGTATAATAATAAAGAGGAATGGGACAAATTAAAGGCTGCATATAGAGTTACAAAGTCTGAACGAAGTGGCTATAAATATTCGACTGATGGAACATTTATAGCAACCAACCATAGAAAAGGTGGCTCTGTTCCAAGACAATTAAAGCCATATGCAGTGTTAGATTTAGAAAAATCGGATGGACATATAGAACGTACAATATATGACAAAGACGGATATATGGTAAAACAAATTCATCCTACGGATCACGGCAATCCAAAACAACATCCATATGGTAAAAACGGAGAACATATTCATACATACAAGTGGAAAGACGGAACTTTGGAAGAACGAAGAACTCGAGACATAACGGATTCAGAAAGAAAGGTCAATGGTGATATTTTATGAAATTAAATTCAGAAGAAATAAAAAATTTAATATTATCGCTTGTACAAGATGTGGTATTCGAATATGACAATAAGACTTGTTGTATCAATCCATGGAGTAGGACTAAATTTGAAGTGGGTTATAATGACATTGTGAAGATATATTCGGATATAGATGATTTAATGAATGATACCATTTTTGATGGACGTTCATTAAGTGATATAGCGGATGAAATTGAAATTGAATAATGTTTAAAAATGAAATTTATAAATTAACACGTTGGTTTTAAATCAGCGTGTTTTTTTGTTGCACAAAAATAAAGGAGGTAAAGAATTATGGGACTAAATGCTAAGAATTTAAAAGTTTCTATAACACCAGAAATGATACCTACAATGCACGAAGATAAGAATGAATTCTATTCAGGTGCGAGAATTAAACTAAATGAAATTGATTTAACTAATATTGTATCAGAGTATGAAATTCGTAAAGAATTAGGAGAATTAGCATACTTGGTTTTAAAGATTCCTTTGTTTAATGAACCTACAATAAATACATAATATTTTCAAGTAAATTTTAGGAGGCTGATTAAATTGAAAAGTTTTAATGATTACATCATTCACAAGGCAAGGGATGAACCTGAAAAGGTAGTAAAGGCACGTTTCAATGTACAGAAATCATATGAAGAACAACGATTGGTATTTGGTTGGGCGAATGTATCGGCTCGTGCCAACGGCGAAAAAATCACCGATTGGCAGGAAGATATTATTGATATTGACGAACTTGAAAAAGCAGTTTATCGTTATGTTGAGTTTTATGGTGACGGTGGCGAACTTCATGAACGTGGCGGTGTAGCCACAATGATTGAAAGCATGGTGTTCACAAAAGAAAAACTCAAAGCATTAGGTTTGCCTGAAGATGCATTAGCTGACGGTTGGTGGATAGGTTTTCATGTGACGGATGAAAGCGTGTGGAAAAAAGTTAAAGATGGTACATACTCAATGTTCAGTATTGAGGGTGAGGCTATCAGAGAGGAGGTAGAGGGTAATGCCAAATAAGTTAAAAAATTTGAATATTACAAAGGTTGATTTAGTGCCGGAGGGTGCCAATCCTGACGCATTTGTTACAATGTACAAGTCTAAAACTCCTATAAGAAAGAGCGGTGAGGCTGAAAGTTTTGCTGCAAAATTAAAGGATATTAAATTGGACGATGTAGTTAGGCAAATATGGCAATACACAGAATCGCTAAGTAGTAGTCTTATTTCAATTCTTAGAGATGATAACGTTACAGATAAAAAATCTGCAATGGATAAAAGTCTTGAAGAATTTTACGGTGCCGCTACACTTTCAACAGAAAAATGGAGCGGCGGCAGTGTAAGTGACTATGTTGCGACAGGTTCGGAAGAACCACAAACAGCCACGATTGTGAAGGCATTAAAGGCAGAAACACTCGGTATATTAAAAAGTAATAATGAAGGAGCTGATAATGATATGAAAATTGAAGATATTGATAAGGATAAGCTAACTGATGAAGAAAAGAAGCAGTTGGAGGCTATCGTTAATAAGGCTGGTATAACGAAGCCTGAAGATGATGACAATGGCAAAAATGACAATAAAGACGACAAGGACGTTAAGAAGATTAAGGATGAACCGATAAATCATGATCCAGAAGATATTTATAAGGGACTTCATCCGGCGGTTGCGGCCGAACTTAAAAGCTTAAGAAAGGCTCGTGACGAGTCGGAAGAAAGAGAAATTACAGCTATTGCGAAAAAGTACGAAGTTATAGGCAAAAAGTCTGAAGAACTCGTACCTACACTAAAAAGCTTGAAAGCCGCAGGCGGTACAGCATATCAAGACATGATTGGTGTGTTGGATATGGCGGTTGAGGCGGTAGAGAAGTCGGGCGCATTCACCGAAATCGGCAAGAGCGGTCATTCTGATGTATCCGGTTCTACTGCCATTGCCAAAGCTCGTGCTATTGCCGATGAGATTAAGAAATCAAATCCAACAATGAGTGACACAGAGGCTATGGCAAAAACGTGGGAAACACACCCCGAACTTATGGAAGACTATGATAATGAGATTGGAGGTTGATATTAATGGCAAAGCAATATATTACAAACGGAATTAATACATCAACTACCCGTGTCAGTGTTGCGGCTGAAGATATGGAAAACGTCGCTGGTAAAGCTGTTAAGTTGAACAGTGACGGACTATTGGAAATTTGTAATACCAAAGGGGAAATGCCTATCGGTATTGTTACTATTGACAATGAGGCGGACGTTTCAAAAGGCGATAATGTTACATATCAAATATTTGCTGTCGGTATTGCGGCTATAAGTGCCACAGTAACAGCAGGAACAGAATTAACACCTGGTTCGGACGGTACATTGGTTGCCGCTGAGGCAGGTGATTTTGTGTGTGCAATAGCAATGAATGATTGCAACGCAAACGCAATGGGAACAGTCAAAAGAGTTGACTATTATAAAAAGGAGGCTAAATAATGGGTACAGAAGTTTTTGATAGAATAAGAAAGGGTAAAACACCTATCAATGTTCCGCTTACGAATATCAGTACGGCATATTTTCAAAGTAAGAGTGGCGGTGCAACATCATTTTTTCCTGAAATACCAGTAACGCTTTCGAGAGCAGCATATTATAAATTTTCAAAAGAAGATTTGTTAAGAGATAATGTTCGTCCTAAGCCTATTCTTGGTAAAGTAGATCCTACCGTTTTCAGTTACGATACTGATGATTATAAGTGTACGCCTGACCAAATTATTGTAGGTTATGATAACATTATTCAATCAGATATAGAGCGTATGGGAGCAAAAGGAATAATGAATTTTCGTCAAAACAAGTCGAAAGTTATCGCTGAACAGATATTTATTCACCAAAATAAAACATTTGCACAACAATATTTTAAAAAGGGCGTATGGGGTACTGATTTAACAGGTGGTACATCGGCAAGTTCAAGTTCTACTGATTTTGTATCATTTGATAATGATAATTCAAGTCCGATTAAGTTTATTGGAGATTGCATTACAGAAATCAAAAGGACAACGGGTAGAAAACCTAATAAACTTGGATTGGGTCAGCGTGTATTTGACGCACTAATTAATCACCCTGACGTAATGAATCGTGTTATTTACGGCGGTAACACAGCCTCACCTGCAATGGTTACAACAAAATCATTGGCTGCTATTTTGGGTGTAGACGAGGTTGTTGTATTTGACGCTATATGGAATAGTGCAAATCTTGGCGAAGAAGAAAATACAGGCTTTATTTGTGATGAAAACGCAATGCTTTTGGCATATGCAACATCTACGCCAATGATTGATGAGCCAACTGCCGGATATACATTCCGTTGGGATATGGGTACAGGAAATGTTCTTCCTATCATTGAATGGGAGGGCGATGAGGGAACATATTCTCATTACATCGGCGGTATGATTGCGCAAGATATGGAAATCGTGTGCAAGGACTTAGGTTTCTATTTCCAAAATGCCGTTACTCCTAAAAATTGATTTAAGGGGTGTGACTAATATATGAGATACACAGCACTTAAATCTTGCCGTATTGGCGGTAAAAACTATAACAAAGGTGATATAATTCAGCCTGATGAATTGTCCGCATATGAGGGGTTAAAGCTGGTTAGATACGGTATCCTATGCGAGTTACCTATTAATGCAGAGGAAATGGTTGAACCGATACAATTTGTTGTATCGATACCGATTTTATCACAAGACGGAAAAAGCATTAATTGTACTGCGGACGATGTAACAGAAATTTTCCGTGTACTTCAAATGTCGGCCACAGATGCGGCGGAATATATAAAGAATATTAACAGTGATTCTGTATGTGACGTATTAGGCGCAGTTGATACGAGAAAAACCGTTTTAGCGGCAATTTCAAAGCATACAACAGAGCAGGAAGAAGATAGTGGCGGTGATGAGTAATGCCGAGATACTCATATAATCCCAATGCAATTACGGAAAACGGAGTTGACCGATTGAGGTTTGAACTGGGAGATACAACATTCAATCCAGCAGAGTTGACAGCGGCTTTGTCGGATGAGGAGTATCAAGCGGTTTTGGATATGAACAGACATTGGAAACGTGCTAAATTAGCAGCGTTGGAAGCTATTCTAATGAAGTTTGCACACTCTTGCACTACAAAAATAGGTCCTGTGTCGTATGATTTTTCAAGTAGAGTAGAGGTATGGAAAGACCTCTATAACCGATTGAAGAATGAAGCAAGTATTTCTGTTCCGCCCGTATCGGGAAATGATTACGGACAGGTAAGACCACCGTATTTTTATGAGGATATGCACAGTAACAGCAGAAAGGGCGAGTAATTATGTTCACAGCAAATATTGTACCTGGATATGGATTTCAAGAGGTAGAAATTTATATAAAAAGACATGGGAAAACAGCCAGCGGACGTGTGACAGAAGTAGGATACCAACCTGCCGAACAAGCATTTTTGGGTATTGCTGCCGAGGCAAGTCAACGCGAAAAAGAAGAATGGCGGCAAAATCAGCACCCTATAACACATACAGTTGTACAATATGGAGCAACGGTAAAAGCAAAGGCTACCGATTATCTTGTGTTCCCAGACGGACGTAAATTTTATGTTCAGGGTGTAGATAATGCAGGTAGCCTTAATGTATCTATGATTTATTATGTTGAGGAAAGGTTTGATATAAAATGATTAGCATTGAAATTATTGTTCAAGCTGAACTTGATAAGATAAAAGCACAGTTGCCGGGAAGAACTGCACGAGTATCAAGTGCATTGCGAAATTCTGTTTTTAATGTGATGGCAGGCGGCGGTGTATCTGCTCCAGGTCAACCACCGGGAGTGAGAACGGGAAATTACCGTAATTCTTTTGTTTCATCAACAGAAAGCAACGGAATGTCATTTACAGCGAAAGTAACAAGTGATTGTTTGTACGGTCCGTTTTTGGAAGACGGTACAAGTAAGATGGCAGCAAGACCACACTGTGACCGCATTGCAGAAGACGCATTGCCGCAAGCTATTGCAATATACAGTGAACTATATTAAAGGAGAAAGATTTATGTTTGAAGAAATTTTAAATAATCATCTAAGGAAATGTTCCGATATAACATCATATTTAACTAAATATGATGATGAGCCTGCGATTTTTAATCAGACAGCCCCTGACGATATGTCTGATTTATGGAACGATAACGTACAATATGGACGAATTGTATTTTTTGCAAATATGCAATCCGACACAGAACGTAAAATCAGTGGTACAGTAGAAATTGATGTGTATTTACAAGACACATCAGAGATTGAAGCAATAGCAGAAACGGTCAAAACAAATGTAGACGGCTATTTCTTTAGCGGTAAGTCGGAAACAACAATTCTTGCGAAATGGAATTCTACACGATACGTTGATGTTGCGGACAAAAAAATAACCGTTGCGGCGGTATTGTTTACACTACTTGCGTTTCCTAATCAACAAACCTGCGAGCCTGATCCGATTAAACTGGTTAATGAATGGACACGAAAATTACTACCCGATGTAAAACTGATAGGATATGATGAAGATATTCCGACCGTATGGAAACCTCAAAAGGATATTCCTGCGGTGTACTGGCGAAAATCAAAGGTAGGTAATTGTGAACGAATACCTAGCATGTATGCAGGTGATTGGTACACTGCTGTAATGAATGCTCATATCTTTACAGAAGATATAGCTGTTTCTAATGCTATTGCGAGTATGATGTGTACTAAGCTAAATCAAAAAAAGGTATTACAATTTCCTGATGGAACATGGATGCGTGTTGATAATAACAATCAACTTCAGCTTGGAGCTGATGAATTAAGAGTCGGTCAATTATCTGTTGAAGGTGATTATTGCGTATTGCGCAAAGAGCCTGATTCAGAATTATTGAAACATATTAAAATAAATGATTAAGAACGTCTTATTTAAAGGCGTTCTTTTTTGTTAAGGAGGTAATCTTATGGCAACCAAAACTGTAAAAGATGAAAAAACAGCAGATGTGCCAGCTGAAAAGAACTCTGCAAGGGTAAAAACATCATCTGTATCAAGATATACCGTTGATGAATTATCAAAAGCAGAAAATGAATTTAATACGAATAAGGTTATTATTCGTACAGCACTTTCAATGTCAGATAAAGATTTGTTTACGTTGGAAGAAGCTAAAGAGATTGTATCAAAATTTAAAAATAAGGAGGTAAAATAAGCATGGGATATGTTTATGAAGACGGTAAGGAGTACCCTCGTGCCGGTGTTTACAGACGTTCAAGTAACGGTAATGTCAACAATGCGGTAGCGTCTGCTTTAGACGGTATAGGAGCATTGCCTATTAAATCTGATTGGGGACCGCTGAATGAAGTCACCATTCATGAAATTGGAACATCTGATGTTACTATGAAAAATACATATGGCACAGGCGGTACAATGAGTGTGGCAGAGGCTTATATGGATGGCGGCTTAGATAAGTTGTACTTAGTTCGTTTAGGAACAGGCGGTAAGAGCGGCAAGATTGAGCTAAAGTCGAATGAAACAAAGGCAGTTACATTGACACTTAAATATCCTGGAACGCATGAATTTACTGTATCAGTACGAGATAAGTTGGGTGCAGAGAGTACAAGAGAACTTGTAATTTATGACGGTGCAAAAGAGGTTGAAACAATCACATTCACTTCCGGTACAGGTGAGCCAAAAGCGTTGGAAAAAGCCGTTGAAGATGTTCAGAGTAATTACATTACTGCAAAGGCTGAAGATGGTGTTACAGACGCTATTACAGACGTTTCACAGCAACCGTTTGAGGGCGGCGAAAATCCTACCGCTACGACAGCCGATTACAGTACGGCATTTGAAGCATTTGAGCCGTATTACTATAACACAATCGCACTGGATACAGTCGATTCGGATGTACAAGCATTGCTGATAGAATATATCAATACGTCATTTAAAGACGGTAATCTTGCTATTGCTGTTATAGGTGATAAGGGTAGTGTAGATATAAACAAGAGAATGGAGAATGCGTCTAAGATAGACAATTATCCTATTGTTTATTTTGCAAGCGATTTTATCAATTCTGACGGTGAAACTGTCAGCGGACCTGAGGCAATAGCCAAGGCGGCAGGTGTTATAGCTGCAACGCCATCAAGTAAAAGTATCGTTCGTACAGAAATGCCTGGTGCGGCAAAACTTACAGAACGACTAAAGAACAGCCAATACGAAAATGCGGTAAGAAACGGATTGTTACTACTATCTGTTAATGCAGACGGCAAGGTTGTTTTTGACAGCGGTGTTAATACACTGATTAATCCTGATGAAGAAAAACAGGATAACGGCTGGAAGAAAATCAAACGAGCAAAAGTAAGACATGAAACATTCTATCGCTTGGACTGTGAAATGGATAAATTAATCGGAAAAGTCAATGGTACAAAAGACGGTATTGCAAATGTTATCCAACGTGGTCAAGCTGTGCTTGATACCATGGCTGACGAGGGCAAGCTTATTGACCCTACATTTAAGCTTGATACCAATAAGGGGTACGGCGCCGATTATGGCTATTTCGTAGTCAATGCAGTTGATGTTGATACATTAGAGCGTATTTTCATTCATTACAAATGGAAATACAGCGAAAATTCTTAATGATTGGAGGGAATAAAAATGGCAGCTGGAAACAACAGTACATTAGATACAACTGAATTAATGACAGGTAAAGACGGAAAATTATTTGTTGAAGTTAATGGTGTTAATACATTTCTTGCTGAAATCAATGAGTTTAAAGTTGCAATGAATGTAAACACTGCTGAATATCAAGGTGTTGGTTCAATTTTGGTGGGAACTGTTCCGACAGGTGTAACATTTGATTTGACATATACCGAAGCGGTAATCAGAGATGATGTTATAATGGCACCGTTACTTACTGCAATACAAAATGGATACCTTCCGGTATACAATTTTCAAGGTGTTAATACTAAGCCTGATGGCAGCAGTGAGGGACGTATAGCATTTAACAATGCCGTACCAAACGGAACGATTGACTTGATGAGTTTAACTCCTGGTGATGTAATCAAGAGAGCAAACTCATTCAGATTGAATTCTATTCCAAAGATGATTTCAGAAATGGCAGCAAAGCACCTTTACAACTAATCACATAAAAAATGGCTCGTTCTTGGTTTGAGAGGACGAGCCATTTTTAAGTTATAAAAATTTTTAATTTATATATGCGGAGGTAATAAAAATGGTAAATAAAGAAAATACAAATGTAACAGGTCTTGAGTCTTCAACAAATTTTGAACAAGACGAAAAGAGTATTGTTAAGGCATTGCTTGAAGCGGCAGATTATAAAACAGGCAACGAAGATAATACAAAAAAAATATTTGTAAAAAAGCAAAGTGGTGAGCCACTATTTTCATTTAGAATAAGAGGATTATCACAAAGCGAAATACAAGCGGCGGCAAAAAAGGCAACAAAGCAAATTTCTAATCCAGCAGGTCCGAAATATCCTAAAATTTCGGGTGAAAGAAGTACAACGGAATATCATAATAATCTGATTTATACAGCTACGGTTGATGAAGATAAACAGAGAATTTGGGGTAACAATGACATAAAGCAGAAATTCAATATCTTTGATGAGGCTGACTGTGTCGATATTCTGCTTAATGCAGGCACAAAGTCAAAAATAGTTGAAGAAGTTCTTAAACTCAGCGGATTTGACGGTGAGGATGTCGTTGACGAAGAAGACTACATAAAAAACTGATAGAAGTCAGTCCATTAATGCGGAATTTGTATGATATTTTTGTGTATTCGGGATTTCGTACATTTCCAAATGAAATAATGCGACTGACAGAGGGTGAACAAAAAGTAGTATTTGCATTCATGGAAAAAGCCAAGAATGAACGTAAAATGCCTATTGTGCTTGGAAACTTCCCTACAAAGCAAAATAGTTGACAAATCTTCTTCTATTTGCTAAAATTATACAAAAGGGAGGTTTGCATATGAAAAAGGAAAAAATAAAAATTTTTATTATAATATCTGTAATTGTGGCTATATTAGCTACAATAGGAGTGATTGGCTTTTTTCAGTATCGTAAAATTACTTTGGAAAAATATAATACAGATATACGGGAGCAACTGACGAATTTGTCACATCTTGAGAACGAGGTGTATTTTAATCCTGATTATAAGAAAGATATTTCTGACATTGAATCAGAAAGCAAAATTGCTTTTGAGAATAAGCAACTATCAAAACTATCCGAAGTGAGAAATCAAGCGACAGATTTGTACGATAAAATATCTGCAGAGATAGATAAATATAATAAGTATTACACACTGTTGACGGAAACTGTTGAAAATTCAAACAATTTAAAGAAAAACTATTTCTCAAAGACTTATGATACTTCAAAATTGGATACTACTAAAGATAAGGCTGAAAAAGCTATATCAGAGTCAGAATATACCCAATATGAAGAGTTATATAATACGTTGTCTGAGCAAAATACCATACTTGAAACCAATATCCAAAAATCGTTATCAGAGATATATAACAAAGTCACAGATGAAGAAAACTTTGATTTTCCTTTTGCAGTAAAAGAAGCAGAAATTCCAGCTCAACTAAGCTTTAAACCACTTGTAAAACAAACAGAATCATATCCGACATGGGTTACGTCAAGGGATTCAGAAGTGTTGAATGAGCCTCCTGTTGCTTGCTTATTTATAGGTGGTTCATCAGCCGAGTATAATTATACAATAAAGCAGATACCAACTAAAGAGATAGCTGTTCAGGATGAAAATAGAGAACTTCAGAAAGTTTTAGTTAATACTCAAATAACATTTAAAGTTTTGGAAAAATTCAGTTGGGAGAATAAGGTTTCTTTAAATGAACGTCCAGCGTACTTTTTCAAAGATAAAAAGGACCAAATATATTTAGCATTAAAAGACTACGAAGGTGGAGAATATTACATATTATATCTACCTGGTCAGTAAAAAGAAAAATAATACCTAAAGAACGGTTATCAAAAATGATAGCCGTTTTTTGTATGTAAATTTGATGGAAAGGAGGACACTATGGCAAATTCAAGTATAGAAATTGAAATAGTTGCTGATTTTAAAGATAATGCCACAGGTAAAGTTAAAGCATTAAATGCCGAACTCGATAAACTCGAAAAAAGAAATGTTAATGTTGATATTACAGCAACAGACAGAGCCTCAAAAGCTATGGAAAGCATAAATGGCAAATTAAGTAAAGTTGACGGTACAAAGACTGCTACTGACGAAATCGACAAAGCTGTTGACAGAGTAAACAATATAGCTGATGGAGTATCACCAATTAAACTTAAAGCAGATACATCAGAGCTTGAAAATGCTGTTGATAAGAGTATCAATAAAATAAACACAGTTGAAAATAGTATCGGAAAAATGAGTGCAAGGGAATTGTCGGGCGCTGATTTAAGCGATGATGACTGGTTTAAAAAATATTTTAAAAATTCAGAAACAAGCACACAATCCGCAACCCAAAACGAAGCAGAATGTGCGATTGATACTGACTGGGAACATGTCGCTAAAGTAAATGGCAAAGCAACGGCTGAAATAAATAGATGGAATGAACTTGTTGATAATGCTGGAAAATTAGGTATAACAACAGAAGGTTATGGACTCTATAACATTGATGAACTTGAAACAGAAGTGCAAAAGAGTGCCAGTTTAAAAAATTTGCAAGAGTCAGCTGATGAATACGGACTTAAATATTCAAAAAATGCCAGTGAAAGTTCAATGCAAAAACTAGTAGGTGCTTATGAAGATGAACATTTTCAAAAAGATTATGTTGATAAAAATACTAAAGCTATTGAAAAAACAACTAAAATGCTTGGTGATTATGGGAACGATAACGAAAATCAAACCATAGATAGTATAAAATCATTCGGCAAAAGTATGGCAACAAGGTACTTAGGTGTTCAATCTGTGTATTCGGGGGTAACGGATGCTTTTAGTGATATTACTGACGCATATAGCAGTGGAAATCGCAATGATATGCAACGTAGTTTAACTCGTGGATTAACAAAAGGCGGTTTGATAGGAGCAGGTGCTGCAATAGGCTCATTTATTCCCGGAGTAGGAACATTATTCGGAGCTGGAGCAGGTGCATTGATTGGTCAACTATGGGGTGATGATATTGCTGACGGTATATCTGGAATTCATAAATCGGCTGAAGAATTAAGACAGGACCGACTGGATGAATTATTTGGTGATATAGCAATGTCGACAAGTGATTTGGGTAAAGTGGTTCAAAACATGGTCGGCTCATGGCAGACACAAGTATCACAAGCACATAAACAAGCATTGACAACAGGATATTCATTACAAGATACTACTAATTCGTCTTATTTTGGAGTTGTTGAAAGCGGAAGTAAACTTGATATAAAAGGAAATTTAGGGTTTAATATTCCTCAACAAGAATTCACGTCTTATGCTGATGAAGTCAACAGTTATATGGATGACATCGAAAATCAAATGAATCAAGAAATGTATAACGCATTTATGGTTAATGATGATTTGTTTGGCTATGGACAGTGGGATACAACTGCCTTAACTGACAAATGGAAGACTGCTTTTGAAACTTTTAAAAAACAGAAAAAAGAACTGAGCAAATATTTAAAGACAGCATTAAACGATAATTGGTTTTCACCGGATGAAGAAAGTCATGTTTTTAGCACTATACATAATATGCAACAGACATATTCTGAAGTTGCACCAAACACAGACCAAACAAAAGCCGATACATATTCATTTCTTGTTCAAAATGGTATGTTATCAAAAGACGCTTATGACAGTGTTATAAAAGATATTCAGTCGGAATATACAAGCGATATGTATAATTTAGCTGAAACGAGAGCAACAGCTATTGCGAATGGAGCAGATGTTACTTCTGCTGATAAAGCAATGTGGGACGCTACAAGTAGTAAAACAGAAAGTTATTTGCAAACGATGTTGAACAATACACAAGATATGTACGGCAAAGACTATAATTCTGTTTTAGCAGATGTATGGAATGGTAAAGATACATGGTACGGCGGACATCTAATAGGATTAAACGACCAATTAAACGGAGATAGATCTCATTCTGCATTTAGACAAACATTAGACAATTATGAAAAATACAATGGATACAATGATAAAAAAGGTAGTTTAGCTGGTGCAAAAGGTGAATTGGAACACTCAATGAACATCGGAGATACTGCTGAAAAAGAAGTAGTAAAAGAAGCATATGAAAAAATGCAACCTACGGTGGAACAAGCAGAGCGACAATATCAAGCTGCAATATTACAACATCAAGACCCAAGTCAATACTTGGATGAGATGATGGGGTTATATCAATTTGGTGCAATGGGCGGAGATGACGTTGCTCAAGAAAAATATGCGGCAATGCTTATGGCTGGTGATATCAAGGCAAATAAAGCCATAAATGATTTCTATGGTACTGATTACAAGCGTATGGCTGAAGAAATGGGTGATGATTTTGCTGATATATGGCAAATGCTAAATGGCGGGAATACAGAAAGTGCCATTGAACAAACGACAGAAGCTGCAAAAAATGCACTCGAAAAAAATGCAAAAGATACAGTAGATGCAATAAAGGACAATAAAGACCAAAAGATTGATGCTATGAATGAAACTGACGAAAAAGCAGCACAAGCTGTTGAAGATAGCACCAAGGAACAAGAGGCTTTAGAAAGCAAAACCGATGGAACAGAGCAGTCCAAAGAAGATACAAAATCAACTGAGTTGCCAGACGATTTAGGAGAGAATGTACTCGATGCTGTCAGTAGCAGTATTGAAAATATTAAAGACGGAAAACTAAAGGATTTAGAACTTGGTAAAACGGTTATGGATTCAATCAGTGAAAGTCTTTCAACGGATAATATGGATTTCAAAGAACTTGGTTTTGGCGAAAGTCTTATGGGAGCAATCAGTGAAAGCCTTTCAACCGATAATCTTGATTTTAAAGAATTAGGCTTTGGCGAAAGCTTAATGTCAGCTATAAGTGAGAGCTTATCAGTGGACAATATGGATTTTGGTAAATTGGGTTTTGGCGAGAGTTTAATGTCTGCAATAAGTACAAGTCTATCGGCAGATAATATGGACTTTAGCCAAATTTCGATAGGTGAAAGTGTAATGAATGGCATTAGTTCTTCTTTGGCTGAAACTGATTTTAGCGGGTTAGATATAGGTACAAAGATAACTGATACTATTAATGCAAGTATGGGTGAAAGTGTTGAATTACATCCTAATTTTACGGTTGTTCCTGGGACTGTTGATACATCAAGTTTATCATCCGCCATAAATGACAGTATATCGACTATAACTGAAAATAATTCGGAATTATCCGTTTTGGCAAAGGTTGATGGTACAGCAAATTATGAACTCGGAACATACCCGAAAGAAGTACCCAAGATAACAGGCACAGCTAAATATACAGGTATTTTTCCGACAGTAGCACCTAAGATATATGGTACAGTTGAATATCGTACAACATTTGGACATTTTGCACATGGTACTCGTAATGCACCTGAGGGATTGGCATATTTGAATGATGACGGAAGTGCAGATCCTCGCGAATTGGTTGAACACAACGGTCAATTTTTGATGTATGAAGGTCGTAATGTACTTGCTCCGCTGTCAGCGGGAGATAGAGTATTTACATCATCAGAAACAAAGGATATTTTATCAGGACGTGGCATTCCTCATTATGCGACAGGACTTAATAATGATGTCATAGAAAATGAGAAAATACAAGGTGGCGGCTCAACAAGTGGTGCAAATGTGCATTTTGAAAGTGGTTCAATGTCTATAATGTTTAATATTGATGGTTCTAAGGACGGCAATGTTGTTGAACAGATAAAGGCACATGCACCTGAAATAGCACAGTTAATATCAGATGAAATTGACCGACATTTAACTGCCTCATTTGCTAATTCGGGAGGTAATAATGAATGAGAAATTGTGAGAGTATAATTTTTATAATTGAAAAGGGTACACATGACGTTTTATCAATACCGTGGACACCACAAAAAATAAAATTCCGTTCGGGTGGACAAAATTTTGCCGAATATGACATAATGGACCTTGGTACTATTCAAGAGCCTACTGGTACAGGTGTACGTTCGATTCGGTGGGATGATGGTATATTACCCGGTAGAATGCAAGCAAATATGCCTTGGCAAAATGGTGCTTGGCAACCGCCTGTCAATTTTCAAGGTATGTTTTCAATGTGGAAAGCTAATAAAACGGTACTTACGATTTTGATAACAGGTACACCGATTTGTATGGATGTACATCTTTCGGATTATGATATTACATATCAAGACGGATTTGGCAGTTATCATTATTATATAGAGTTTACAGACTGCGTTAAACCGACATTTACCGTTACAAATACCGAACCTGATTCTGCTGATGGAACGGACAGAGATAAAGACCCTGCACCTGCAATATATACCATAGTTGAAAATGATACATTATGGGGCATCGCACAATGTTATCTCGGTGACGGGTTGCGTTGGGAAGAAATTTATGAGTTAAACAAAGATGTAATCGAGGACACCGCAAAACAGCATGGTTTTAGTAGCTCGGAAAGAGGTTGGTGGATATTCCCCGGTACCGTTATTAAAATTCCAGGAACATCTTCTGGTGATAACTCTGCCGGTGCAACAGTCGAACTTAACAATGCACCGATATATGTTTCGTCTGATGCGGAAAGTATTGCAGGCAGAGTGACAGGAACATATTATTTGTATGACGGAAAAGAAATTCTCGGCCGATATAGGATAACAGATAAATCTTCTGATGTAGGACGTACACCAGTTGGTGAATATGTCATTGGTTGGCTACCTAAAGAGTACATATAGGGGGTAAAAAGATGGCATATTCATTTAGTGAACTTATAAAGCCAAAGCAAACGGTTGTAAAAGTAAAGTTATCATGCAATGTTTTAAAGTATAATCATAATCATGATAAGAATGGAAGATTTTGCTCCGGTAATGATGGAGGAAAAGTTGACAATTCTCAAGATGATGCTATAATACATGATAGAGGTGGTAGAGTGTCTGAGATAAATAAACTTGGTAAAATTAATACTCATCTGTTGGAGCAAGAATTCGGCTCGTTGAAAACCGATGAGATTATCGTTACCAATGAGCGTATAACTCATATTAAAGAGCGACATCCTGAAGATTACGAATTGTTTAAAAAGTATGGAAGTGATACGGTTGAGAATCCTGATGAAATTATCAAAGACTGCAAGAATAAGAACACTGTATTTATGATAAAGAAGTTGGAAAATACAAACTTAAATGTGGTAAGTAAACTATCTTTAACATCGGATACTAAGAATTTAAAAAATTCAGTAATGACATTTTACAGAATTCGTTCGAAGAATTTAAGTAAATTAGAAAGAAAAAATAAATTACTTTACAAAAAGGAATAAAAGTGTTATAATATAAGTAAGATAAATATGTATTTTGAAGTAGAGATTGTGCTGCTACGCACCTTTTAGGTCAAAAGAAATGTGGGAAAGGGCACACCCACCAAAATACTATTAGACCGCTTTGACAAAGTCAAGGCGGTTTTTATATTATAATGACTTAGTAAAAGGCACTATTTTAAATAATAGTGCTTTTTTTGTACGATTTTTAGGAGTGGGGTTAATGGATTATGTAAGAGTGGCATCAAAGTCTTCGCCAATATACAGCATTCATTTTCTTAATTCTGATAAATTAGATGTATTTGTTGACGCAGTGACAACGGATTTAAAACTTACCGAAAATAAAAATGAGCTTGCACAAAAGGTAACGATAAGCCTTGTAAACTGTATAAACGGTGAATATTTGCTATCAGAATTAATTAATGTGTGTGATAGGGTGTTTATATATGCCAATGACGGAGAAGAGTGTAGAGAAGTTTTCAGAGGGTATATATGGCGTAAGAATTATCAAAACAAGCAGAAGAAAATAATATCATTGACGTGCTATGACAATTTGATTTATCTGCAAAATAGCGAGGATAGTTATTATTACCCTGCCGGTTGGAAAACTGTTGATATATTCAATGATATATGCTCCAAATGGGGTATCAATCTTGTATATAACTATGAATCTATAGAACATAAGAAATTGCCTATTTCGGGTAAAATTTCTACTATGTTTACTGACCTTTTGGACCGTGTGAAGAAAAAAACGGGTATAAAATACGTAATACGCAGTGCCGAGGATATTATTTATATAGATAGATACGGAGCTAATGCAAATGAACGTGTTTACGAAATTAACCGTGGCGAAAATGCAATATCCACAGCAAGTAACATTTCAATGGAGGACGTTGTTACAAAGATAATTTTTACAGGTAAAGCAGATGATGACGGAAAAGTATCAATCACAGATACATTGGAAGGGGACACAGAAAAATGGGGAACACTTCAAAAGGTTATTCGTGATGATACTGAAGATGAAAAATCAGATAAAGAGCCGGAAGACTCATTATATGAAAATGCCCATGATGAGGGTCAATACATTCTTGATGAAAACGGAAAACCTAAAGAAACATACGAAGTAACAGCTATAAATAATCCGTGGATAAGAAAAGGCGAACTTGTTAAAGTGGGAGCAGGAGATATGAATTTTCGATATATTGTCACAAGTATCACGCATAACGCAATAAATCGACAAATGAATATTGATTTTGAACTTGCAGATGAAAGTAAGTTATAAGGGAGTGTTTATATGAATGCGTTTGATAGATTAGGACGAACACTTCAAGCACAGATGAATAACGCTGTAAATGATGGTAAGAGTATTTTAATTGAATATGGTACAATTACAACTGATTTTGGACTTAAAATCGCAAGGTTTGATACGGTTATTCCGAAAGGAGAGTATTTAATTGATAAGAGATTATCAATAGATTATAAACCTGAGATTGAAGTTGTAACTTCATTATCTGACGGTCACAGTCACACTGTTAAAATTCCTATCACAGAGGGGATAGAACGTATCAAAGCGGGCGACAGAGTATTGGTATGCTGGATAGATGTTGATCCTATTGTTGTTGCTGTTATTGTAAGTAGCAGTGATATAGGGAAGGAGAGTTAATTATGGCAAATTTATTTCCAACGGCAAATAATATCATGACAGTGCCTTTGGATAACCTTAAACAAAATACACCTGTCGGATATAAGAGAAGTTTAAAATTCGATTATGACACAGGTGATTTTGTTCGTGACGGTCAGCACAGATTAGTTTCTGCGTCGGGAGTTGAGGCATTTAAACAATGGTGCGAAAATTGTATATCAACAGACAGATATGCGTATAGCTCATATTCAACTGATTTCGGTATTAATTTAGATTTGATTATGGCATTGCCTGATAAAGCTGCACAAGAAATTATGCTGAAAAAAGAAATAACAGAGGCGATAATGGCTGATGATTATAAAAGGGCAAAGTCAGTAGATGATTTTTCGTTTAATTGGATTGATACCGATGCGGTTGAGGTGGAATGTACGGTAACAGGCATTGATAATGCCGAGATAGATATAAAAGCTACGGTAGGAGGGTGAGAATATGTCGCAATTTATTATTCCTGATTTTATAAAAAATGCGGATGTCAATAAGATACATAAGCGAATGAGAGATAATCTGCCAAATGATATTGACAAATCTGAAGGTTCGGACGTTTGGAATTTAACCTATCCAACGGCATATGAACACGCATATTTTGCACAGTTTTGTATTCTAAATGCTCTTCGATTGATATGGCCCGAATTTAGTTATGGTACATATGCAGATTATCACGGAGCATGCAGAGGCATGGCAAGACGAAAGGCACAGCATGCTACAGGAAGTGTCAAGATTATAGGTAATATAGGTGTAAATATCCCCAAAGGTACAGTTTTTACTACTGCACAAATCGCTGATGAAAGTGTAACGGAGTTTGTTACAACAGAAAATGTGTCAATAGGTGATAATAAAACGGTAACGGTTAATATCATTGCGGCTATAGCGGGAAAATCGGGAAATGTTCCGGCAAATACTATCACTGTTAATAGTGATAAAATTGTCGGTTTATCCAGTATTACAAATGAAACAGCTACAACAGGCGGCTATGATGAGGAAAGTGATGAAAATTTTATTGAGCGTATCAAGGAATATGACCAGTCACAGGATAATTCTTTTATCGGAAATGATAACGATTACAGACGTTGGGCGTTAGAAGTTGACGGAGTAGGTGAGGCTGTTGTAATCAGTCCTGAAGATAATCCGAATGTTGAAGATGATAGTGGTGTTGTAAATATTATCATAGTTGATTCAAATGGAGTTCCTGCAGATACAACATTATGTGCGGCGGTTTACAATCATATTATGCAACCAGTGCCGTTATCGATAGACGGAAAAAAGACGGACGGTCAAACCACCACAATCGAACGGCTTGCACCGCCCGGAGTTATTCTTGAGGTTACAGCACCAACAACTATAGCTATCAGTGTTTCGGGCTTAATTGAATTGGATAATACAGTTGGAATTGAAGATATAAAGAGTAATTTTATTTCGTCAATATCTGAATATATTGTACAAGCAATAAAAGACGGTGAAGTGCGATATAGTAAAATTGCATCTATTTTATCAAATACCGCGGGTGTAGCTGATTATAAAAATTTGATTGTAAACGGAAATAACACAAATGTACAGCTGATGTTAAATCAAATTCCTACAATATCAGAAACAACAATAAAATTTGATGTTGGACTTGTAGACGGGTAGGTGTAGTATATGTATTCAACAGAATTAATGGAGCAGATATTAACCAGTGAGATAGGACAACAGATAATACAACGAGTTACCAATAAATATGGTAACAGTTATGTCGGACTATGGTTATTTCAGATTATCGGAATGTCTAATGACGAGGTTAAGGCAATGGTTGAAGATTTCAAAAATCAAACGCTGCCACAAACAGCGACATGGTCTTTATCATTATGGGAGCAGTCAATGGGCTTGCCTGTTAATGAAAGTGAGAGCGTAGAGCAACGTCGGCAGAATATTATAGAAAAACGTCGTAGACGAAATGCTATGAATCCTGCAAGAATAGAAGAAATAATATCAGCAATGACAGGTGCAGCTGTGCGAATGGACGAATATTACGCTAAAAATAGATTTGCAATATATATTTCATCTATTCCGTCAACGGTAGACGAAGAATCTGTTAGAAAAAAAATCAAACTGATTAAACAATCGCATAAAGTGTTTGATATATTTTATGAACAAGCTACTAAAGGAGATATATATGTTGGTGGTGTTATTCAAAAATCAAAAGAAATTACATTAGAGGAGGTATGATAATATGGAAAAATTCTATCCTACAAAAGCAGGTCTTGAATATGCTGCATTAACCGCACAAGGTAAAATTATAGAGTTTACCAAAGGTAAGTTTGGTGATGGGATAAGAAGTACAGAAAATATAGCAGAGCTTACTGATTTGATACATCCTCTTGGCGAATTGCCAATATCAAAAAAGAGTGTAAAAAACAGTACAATAATTACAACGACACAATTTTCAAACAGGGTTGGCTGTAGTATATTGCCAACTTTTTATTTGATGGAAATAGGGTTATTTGCAAAGGTGGTTAATGCTGACGGTACTGATGATGACGAGCATCCGGAAACATTAATAGGATATGCGTTTGATGGCCACGGCGATAAAATCATCGGTACATCATTAAGTGAATTTATCATTAATATTCCGTTGACAGTCGCTGATGTCAATAATGTAACTGTTGATATTGACAGTCTTGTATATCCAACATTAAAGCAATTTGAAGATGAAGTCAATACAAGAAAAACAGAAGATGAAGAATTACAGAATAGTTTGAATGTACATATCACAGATACAAGCAATCCACATGGTGTCACGGCAGAACAGATTGGATTGGACAAAGTCCCAAACGTGGCAACGAACGATCAAACACCAACATATTCTCAAAATTCATCTTTGAGCAATATTACAAGTGGAGAAAAGTTATCAGTTTCGTTTGGAAAAATTATGAAAGCAATAGCAGATTTAATCAGTCATATTGGTAGTAAATCTAATCCGCATAGTGTTACAAAATCACAAGTGGGATTGGACAATGTACCAAATGTAGCGACAAACGACCAACAGCCGACTTTTGCTGAATCGGGTACACGAACCAATATAGCGAGTGGTGAAACGCTAAGCACATTGTTCGGTAAGATAAAGAAATTCTTTGCCGATTTAAAAACGGTAGCGTTTACAGGTTCATATACTGACCTGTCAAACAAACCAACGTCAATGCAAAATCCGAATTCATTGACACTGACAATGAACGGCTCATCATCAAGCTATAACGGTTCGGCAACAGCAAGCAAGTCGTGGTATGCTCCAACGAGTGCAGGCACAGCAGGATATAGATTAATAAGTAATGGTAGTGGTGCTCCTGTATGGCAACAACCACCATATGCAGAATGTACCACTAATGATAATGTGGCGGCGAAAACTGTTTCTATATCAAACTTTAGATTGGTTATAGGTGCAAGAATTGTTGTTAAATTTAATTCGTCACATACCTCTACAGAAGGAGCAACTCTAAACGTAAGCAATACCGGAGCTAAACCTATTATAAAATTCGGTGCTCGTTCTTTTTTTCATAATGGGGTTATAAGCTACGCACCAATAACCTCATCAAAATCTTGGAGTGCTTTAGAAAGTTTAGAGCTTGTGTATGACGGTACGAATTGGGTTATTGTCGGCTCATCAGGTTATACATCAGGTGGTAGAAATTCTTCTGTTATCACTATAGGTTCGACAACTGATGAGGTGGAAGGAAGATATGTGGACTATATGTGTAATCAATATGAAGATGCTGGGATTGTCATACAAAAAGCTATTGATTTGCTACCCAAAAGTGGTGGTAAAATTATTCTTTTAGAGGGCACATATAATTTGTCAACTCAACTCACACATAGTAAAAATATTATAATTGAGGGACAAGGCAAAGGGATTACGAAAATCAATACAAGTAATAAGGTTCTTATATCTAAAACATCTGAAACAAACGCAACCGCAGTATTTAAGAATATGGATATTAATTTCGCTTGTAGAACTAATTGGTCACCTGATGTTGGCGCTTTTAGCGACTATACCTCGTTGGAGTTTGATAATTGCTCAATTACATATGCAAATACACTACATAATACAGATTCACTATTTAAAAATTGTAATGTAAAGTTGAACAACAGTAAAATAACGGTAACATTGCCTGCAAAACGCTATGATAACAGCCATCCTTGTTGGTGGATATTTAGAGATTGTACTGCCGAAATTATTGACACAGATATAATATTTCCTACAACAAGTAATAACACACTTAGCAATGGTGTTTTTTACAGGTGTGAGGGTAGTATGGTTGGCGGTTTTATAAAGCATATAGGCACAACTGTTAGTAGCAATCATAGCTATATTGAGGACGACTCTACAATGAATATTATTGGCACACAAATTGAATGTAGGCGATTTAGTCAATCAGAAACGACAACAGGAAACTTTAACAGTCTTGCTAACTGCCGAATTAAGATACTTCAAGCAGAAGGCTATTTTAGTGCATCTCATATTAACCATTGTGACTTGTATATATCGGCGTCAGTGATTTTCTGTGCTTATTGTATGGCATCTAACTGTAAGTTATGGTTTTCGGCGGCGAGTTTGGCTACATTGAAAAATTATTGTTTCTTTGAGGCGTGTTACGTGAATCAATCGACTTGGATAAGTTCACAAGGAACAGGTGTATCAACTACTGATACAAAAACAGGAATAAGCATAACAGCACCGTCTTTCAGAAGTGTAAGTTAATTGGGAGGAGCAACTATGAATATAAGTGAATTTTTTAGAATTACACCCGACAATATTGTACAGTGTGTAAATTATATCGTGACTTTAAAGACCTTGAAGTCAGTGAAATACTTAGATGAAGGTTATGATGACCCGGATAACTTTGATTTGACTTTTGAATATTTTTTGAATGAAGAGGAATCCGACAGTTACAAAACAGATTATGTTGACAAACATAAACTGTTAAGTATTCAAAATGTAGAAAAGTTGAATAATCCATATACTTGGATGGAGGGTATAAAGCTAAGAACGGATGACCCATACACTGAATTGGCTGAAATAGTCCAGTATGGCAGTAAAGAGGCTTATGAGGCATCTTTGCCACAAGCACAGGATGAATTTAATATTGATATGGACTACAGAATGTCTAAGATGGAATTAGGATTATAAAGAGGAGGAAATATCAATGACATATGGATATTGTAAAAAAATAATTGCAAGCGGTAGATACGATAAGAATTCGATGAAGGATAAACTTGACGTGTTTCTTCTTGCAGAACGTATTACTGATGATGAATACAAAGAATTAATGCAAATGATGGAGGATTAATTTATGGAAGCAGATGACAAGGAGTTGTGGGAAAGGCTGACCGTGGTTGAGCAATCGACTAAATCGGCTCACCATCGACTTGATAGCCTTGACCGGTTGACTGAGAGTGTACATATCTTGGCGACTGAAACTAAGGCTATGAGGGAGGACGTTTCGGATATTACATCACGAGTTGACGAGATAGAGAAACGTCCGACTAAACGATATGAAACAGTTGTAGGTGCAATAATTACAGTATTAGTTGGTGCTGTAATAGGGTACGTTGTAAAGATGTTAGGATTTTGAGGAGGTAATGAGTTATGAAAGAATGGTTTAAAGCCGCAGGTATTCGTGCTATTAAGACAGTAGCACAGACAGCCGTTGCTACAATCGGAACGGCAGTCGCATTGGGTGATGTGAATTGGGTATTGGTAGGTAGTGCATCTGCTTTGGCAGGTGTGCTTTCGCTCTTAACTTCTGTTGCAGGTTTACCTGAAGTAAATAATGAAAGTAGGGAATAAATATGACAGATAAAAAATTTATAAAACTGATAAAAGAAACAATCGTTGACTATTTTAACAGTCATGTAGATAAGACAGACCATAAAACAATTACTGAAGATAATGTATATATTGTTTGGAGCTGCAAAACCTTGCAGAATTTTAAAGCGTTGGCGTCAACAACTGTATCGGACGGAATGTATTACGAAATAACCCATAACGGAGATAAGAACGAAACATACTTTGATGTTTATAAGAAGTGGGAAAATTTCGTTGTTAGAGGTGGTAAGTATGAGGACAATAAATGATGGTTTCCCAATCAAACAGTTCAAGGGTATTGACATTGATACGTCAATACAGTCATCATCGGCAAACTATTACACATACAGTAGCCGTGTAGTGAAATTCATTGTAATTCATTACACAGGAAATGCAAAGGACACCGCAAAAGCAAATGCAACATATTTTCATAATGGTTCACGAGGTGCATCGGCACATTTGTTTACTGATGATGATAGTTGTTATCAATCAGTCGCATTGAATAATGCTGCATGGGCGGTGGGCGGCACAAAGGTATATAAGCATGCCGAATGCCGCAACATAAACAGCATATCCATTGAAATGTGTTGTAGCGGAAATTCCATTGTATCTGAAAAAACAATCAACAATACCGCATATTTGTGCGCTGAATTGTGTAAATACATAGGTATTACGGCAGATACCGTTGATATATTTGTTTTGCGCCACTATGACGTGTGGGACAAACAGTGTCCGGCACAGTGGGCAACTGAGAACAGTGCCGGTTGGACGACATTCAAAGAAAAGGTTAAGGCGATTTTAAGAAATGAGGAGGGACTGACAGTGTCACAATATGAGGAACTTATCGAAAAAATAAAAGAGTTAGACAATAAAAAGGCAGATAAATCAGAAATGATTTATGACTGTATCGACCACAATATGCCTGAATGGGCGCATAAGCCTGTTCAATGGTGTTTGGACAATGGTATTGTATCAGGCACAGATGACGCACATCTTGACTTGAACAATACAAAATTGTGGGTATGCGTTATTGTATATCGTGCAGTTAAATTTGTTGCCGGATTGATGAAAATTAAAATCTGATTAAAAAATAGGGTGTCTAAACTGTAATGCTTAGGCATCCTATTTTACAATACTACTGAAAGTATATTTCCAAACCAGAAATTATATATAAGTATATTAATATTGTTGAAATTAGTTGTTCATTAATTCTTTCAACCGTTCTTTACAATAATTTATTGACCAAAGTAATTTAGCTTTTATACGAGTGTCAGTTTCATTAGATAATTCTTTTTCTAAAAATGAAATATAATTATTAATTTTATTTTTAATATAATCATAATTTTTTGTTCTTGTTTTTAAATAGTCTATAAAATATTTATTATCACGGTCTTTTTTTATAAGTTTAGAATTATAATTATTTGAGTTTAGTTTTGAAATAATGGTATCAGATATGAGAATGCGTGGATAAATAGCTTTTTTCGATTCTAATTCATAAGTTTCCAATAGCGCAGGACCTAATACTAAATTGTCGGATAAATAAGATTGACCAATAGTTACACCACCTCTGATTAGTTTATTGTTATCTGAAAAAAATTCTTGTATGATTGCAAGAAATTCAATTAATTGTAAAGCAATTTGAATCGGATCATCATTGCTTTTTATAATTCTCTCAAAAACAATATTATCAGAAAAAATCTTATGTTTTATCTTTGGGTCGATGCAATATGGCGCAATATGTATTGCTGACTTATACATATTATTCATGGTGTTAAGAAAGGAACAATCTTTCTCATTTTGCATTGCGTTACTTGTTCCTAATACATCAATAAAAGCAAATGCTGAAGTGTAATAAGATATTTTATTGCTTGACATATATAATTCTCCATTCATTAAATATTCTACATTATATATACCACCAAAATTGTACTTATAACATCAAAATATCAAAAAATGATAAAATATATATTGTATGGATAAAATATAACAAATGTCACATCAACATACAAAAAAGTGATATACTATTGCAAGAGGGACGCAGAAAATGGCAATTAGAATTTTACTAAGCCGAAAGCTCGGTGAGCTACGGTGGAACCAAGCACAACTTGCACGAAAAACTGGAATAAGACCGAATACCATTAATGAATTGTATCATGAGTTGGTAGAACGTGTTAGCCTTGAGCAACTTGATTTGATATGTAAAGCATTGGATTGCAAATTATCAGATATTCTTGTCAGGGACGACGATTAATACATAATTTGTGCAAAATGAAGAAAGAACGATTATTTTTAATCGTTCTTTTTTGTGGGCTATTATGGATAACATCAGTGTGCATAAGAGCTTGCTCATTTGGAAATTGTCGGCTCACTTGTTGCACAGCTTTCAAAAAATGCTCCGCCTAAAGAGTGGAGCGAAATGGGCTCGTGGGAGTATTATTCGGATAACGGTGCGTCAGTGTTCCCACAAAGCTCGCAAGGTTCACCTTTTAACGCCGCAAGCATCGCCGTAACCGGTGATCCGCTTACAAATCTCTATGAAGACTTGGCTGCAGAACAAAAAGCACGTGCCGTATATGATAACATACTTAAATTGTCAGATGACCCTGACGTTAATGAAGTAATTAAATTCTTGCGCCAGCGTGAAGTAGTACATTTCCAAAGATTCGGTGAAGCAATTTTGACTCATTCAAACAGATTTAGGGGATATAAAAGGTGTGTGAAAGTGCAATTTATAGACATTGAAAATTATAAATTTTTAATTGAAATATTATTATTGATAAATGGCCGCACTCCTGTCTGTATCTAAATCTTTGTCAACACAACATTTTTTTATGTTTTTTCCCACTTCCACACGGACACGGATCATTACGACCAATTTTTTATTCCTTGAATTGTCAAGTCAAATGCAACGATATATCAAAATAAACTTCAAAAGGCGATTTCCAGTTCAAGCATTTGCGTGGACGCTGATTTAAAATAAGAGTTTTATCTCTAATTAATGATGGTTTAATTTCTGTCAAATCCTGTTTTTTAGGAAAATATTCGCGTAGAAGTCCATTAGTATTCTCATTAGTACCTCTTAGCCATGGTTGATGTGGTTCAGGAAAATAGAATTGCACATCATTTAGAGCTTTGCTGATTTCTTCATGTCGTGAAAATTCTTTACCTCTATCAGGTGTAATTGTTTTTGTTTGACTATCTTTTAACATATGAATTATCGCTTGTTTTACACTGATAGAATCTTTTTTTGCTACTTTTTCGCACAACAAATAACGACTCTTTCGGTCAACAAGCGTTACTAAACACGCTTTTCCTGTTACGCCTGCAACAGTATCAGCTTCCAAATCGCCTATTCTCTCTCATTGATTTGCTTGTTCTGGTCGTTCTGAAATGTGATGACTAATTTTAATTTTGCCTCTCGTTTCAATACAACCATTTTTATGTCTGGTTTTTCCTTTATGTCTTAACTTTCTTGCAACTCCACGTTGCCCAGGGGATAATTTTCCTTCTTCTAAAAATCCTCGATATATTCCACGATAAATTGTAGCATAACTAATTTGTATAGGATTTTTCTCATGTTTTAAACGAAATGAAATTTGTTCCGGAGACCATTGATATTGAAGAAACAAGAATTGAACAGTTTTATGAATATCAGTATTTAATAACAATGGTTTTCTACCACATTTGCGTCTTCGAATTTCATATTGCTTTTGTGCGTATGATGGCGAGTAAATGCCTTCAGTATTAGTATTACGCTTAATTTCACGAGATACCGATGATTTATCTCTCTGCAATTCTTTGGCTATAAAACTAATTGTTTTCTCTTGTGCAAGAAAAAACAGTATCTTTTCTCGTTCTTTTGTGGTAAAATGTTTGTAGTGGCTCATGGGAATCATCCTTTCAATAATAGTCGTTGCAATTCTATTATACTGGATTTTTCCCTTTGAGTCATTATTTTTTTACTTGTTGCACTTATATTGTAAATTCAAGTCATAAATAAACTCCTAAATTTATAAATCGCTATTTTGTATTACTCGATATACGGTACCTTAAAATAATCCAAATACTTTTTGAACTTATCCTGTGCCGCAAGGCAAGTATCGGTCAAATAACCTTTTTCATTGTTCCATTCGGACAGACCTCTGTAATAGAACATCTTCAAATCTTCATCAATTATAAATGGAACAATATTATTTTTCAGGCATTCTTTAAACATAATAAGTCTTCCTACTCTGCCGTTGCCGTCTTGAAACGGATGTATTGTTTCAAAACTATAATGAAAGTCTATGATTTCTTCAAGCGTATGCTCTTCTTTTTGATTATAGTCTTTTAAAAGTGCTTTAATCTTAGTTGCAACATCTTCTGGTTTTGCGGTTTCTTTTCCGCCGACTTCATTGGGGAGCTTTTTATACTCGCCCACATTAAACCAATCTTTTCTTGAATCAGATGTACCGGATTTTAAAGTATAATGCAACTGTTTTATAAACTTTTCTGTGAGCTTGTATTTTGCATTATCAATTATCATATCGATACATTTGAAATGATTTGCCGTTTCAATAATGTCATCAACATTAAGTGCATCATTTTCCACTCCGATTGTATTGGTTTCAAAAATATATCTCGTTTGGTCGTGGGTAAGTTTGCTTCCCTCAATGTGATTTGAATTATAGGTAAATTCAATCTGTATTTTATGATATATTCCGCCGGAAATATGAGATGCTTTCTCTGATTTCAATCGTTCAAGCAATGTTTGAGGCTCATTGCTTTTTTTATTTTTTCTTTTGGTTTTTTCTGCGTTTTCGGGAATATTCCAAGTCTTACCCGTTAGGAATGCACCGGGTATTTTATCCTCGGCACAGTATTTTCTAACACCACGCTCGGACATATTCCATTTTTTCGCCATTTGCGATACAGATAAATAGTTCATAAACTCACTCCTAACATCTATTTATATTATACCACATTACAGGAACAAAATCAATAAATTTAAAATTATTTTCAACGCATTTGTGCCGATAACGGCATATTTGCAATTAATAAAACCATTGTTATTAAATGCTGATATTCATAAAACTGTTCAATTATTGTTTCTTCAATATCAATGGTCTCCGGAGCAAATTTCATTTCGTTTAAAACATGAGAAAAACCCTATACAAATTAGTTATGCTACAATTTATCGTGGAATATATCGAGGATTTTTAGAAGAAGGGAAATTATCACCGGGGCAGCGAGGGGTTGCAAGAAAGTTAAGACATAGAGGGAAAACCAGACATAAAAATGGTTGTATTGAAACGAGAGGTAAAATTAGTCATCACATTTCAGAACGACCAGAACAAGTGAATCAACGAGAGCGAATAGGCGATTGGGAAGCTGATACTGTTGCAGGCGTAACAGGGAACGCTTGTTGACCGAAAGAGTCGTTATTTGTTGTGCGAAAAAGTAGCAAAAAAAGATTCTATCAGTGTCAAGCGATAATTCATATGTTAAAAGATAGTCAACCAAAAACAATTACACCTGATAGGGGCAAAGAATTTTCACGACATGAAGAAATAAGCAAAGCTCTAAAGGATGTGCAATTCTATTTTCCTGAACCACATCAACCATGGAAAAGAGGTACTAATGAGAATACTAATGGACTTCTACGCGAATATTTTCCTAAAAAACAGGATTTAACAGAAATTAAACCATCATTAATTAGAGATAAAGCTCTTATTTTAAATCAGCGTCCACGCAAATGCTTGAACTGGAAATCGCCTTTTGAAGTTTATTTTAATATATCGTTGCATTTGACTTGACAATTCAAGGCAGATTAAAAAATGAAATGTTTTATGGACGCTCATGGATAGGCGTCACGATGGAAGATTTCATAAATGAGCTTAACAGCTATTAACACAAAACGAATAAAAATCTCTCGGATATATGAGCCCGGTAGAGTACAGACATAGCCTTGTACTATTTTATGCTGATAATCAAATATGTCCGTACTTCTATTTATTGCTCTATCTGATTATATCCGTTCATAATAAATTCAGTTATTTCCTTACTTCTGACACGCATCCCGACTGATTTTATAACTTTTAAAATAATTTCTTCTGTCAGAGGTGGAATATATTTTTTCAATCTGTTATCAAATTCAAGCAGTTCGTTAAATAAACTTACGAATATATCATTTTTTCTCTTAATATTTTTAGGATAACCTCTTGATATAAGTGCCATATTATTGTCAAAATTCGGTGCTAAACCCAAAACATCACCTGTATTAATATCACGCAGAATACCGAAATTAAATGTATGCCTATCAGGATTTGCACATATTGTATCAAGAAACAACATTTTCACATAATCGCATATGCAATTAGGGCAAAGGTCTTTTAATGTCTCAAGAGTTTGTATATAGTCCTCGCAGTCATTCATAAAATTAAATGCAGGCTCAAAATTAACCATGGCATTATCGGTAAAATCCTTTGTTTTAATAACACCATTGCCACGTTTGTATTCAGCCATATTAAAGCCTAATTCCATTCCGAGTTGATATATGAAAAATTCTGAAAACATTTCATCGTGATTAGCCTTTTTATACATCCACCAATCGCCGTTAATCAGTTTCCAACACTTTTCAAAGCTACCTATATTGGTAAGTTCGGGAGTTTTTGTACTTTTGCTATGCGCCGCTCGATTAAAACTGTCGTAACTGCCGGTTAAAGCAAGTGTGGCAAAATAGTCGTTGTCAAAACGAACATCGGCATAGCAAAGGTCGCTGTTAATCGGTTTTATCCAATAATTATCCGTAATGGTGACTGCATTCACTGATAAAACAGAGCCTATATCGTCACGTTCGGTAAGACGCAAAGCCTTTTTAAGAAGTCTTGAATTTGCTCTGTGTGAGTCGATAGCTCTTGTTTCAAGCCACTTCGGAACATTGCTTGTAAGTTCCAAATACATTGGAGCAAGTGACGGCTTAATCAGATTTAATTTGTTATCTATCCATTCTGCCACAACGGTATCTCTATTCATTATTAAAAAGTCCATGAATCTCACCTCTTTTGAAAATATTATAGCATATCGACAACACAAACGCAATATATAAAAATACCTATATATCCCATTCGCTTACTTTGTTTTCTTCTTTCCGATTTTTAGCAGAATATTGACAAAATAGATATGCTTGTGATATGCTTTTTTCAGTGTGTTTTTGGAAAAGATATTTAGGAGTAAAACCAATGATAGAAAAAATACTTATTCGTGGAGCAAAAGTCCACAATCTTAAAAATATAGATGTAGATATTCCGTTGGGGAAAATTGTAGGTATTGCAGGAGTGTCAGGCTCGGGTAAGTCCTCTCTTGCAATGGGTGTATTATATGCAGAGGGTTCTCGGCGCTATTTGGAAGCGCTGTCTACTTACACTCGCCGCCGAATGACACAGGCATCGAAAGCAAGTGTAGATGAGGTGCTTTATGTACCCGCCGCACTTGCATTACATCAGCGTCCCGGTATACCAGGAATACGCAGTACATTCGGAACGGGAACGGAGTTGCTAAACAGTTTGCGACTTATGTATTCACGTTTATCAAACCACCGTTGCCCAAACGGACATTACTTAAAACCGTCACTGGCGGTTGCCGCAGGGAAGGAATTAGTCTGCTCGGAATGTGGCGTTCATTTTTATGCACCGTCGGCAGAGGAGTTGGCATTCAATTCACAAGGTGCTTGTCAAAAATGTGGTGGTACAGGAATTGTTCACACCGTTGATATGGCATCACTTGTGCCTGATGACTCTCTTACGATTGATGATGGTGCAGTTGCTCCGTGGAACAGCTTGATGTGGTCATTAATGACGGACGTTTGCCGTGAGATGGGGGTGCGTACAGATGTACCGTTCCGTGACTTGACGGAACAGGAAAAAGATATTGTCTATCACGGTCCGGCGGTTAAAAAACACCTTTTTTACAAATCCAAAAATACGGAAAATGCAGGTGAATTGGATTTTACATATTTTAATGCCGTTTACACGGTGGAGAATGCTCTTGCAAAAGTCAAAGATGAAAAAGGCATGAAGCGAGTAGAGAAATTTTTAAAAGAGGATATTTGTCCCGAATGTCACGGAACACGTCTTTCTGCCGCCGCCCGTGCACCGAAATTAAGAGGAATATCGCTTGATGAAGTTTGCAATATGACACTTTCCGAACTTGTGGATTGGGTGCGTGGTGTTCCGACAAGCCTGCCTGATGAGATGAAACCTATGGCTGAAAGTATCTGTGAAACTTTTGAAAGTATGGCGAAGAGGTTAATTGATTTAGGTCTTGGCTATCTGACTCTTGACCGTTCGGCAGCCACACTTTCGACAGGCGAACGTCAGCGTATGCAGCTTGCCCGTGCCGTGCGTAACCGCACTACAGGTGTTCTTTATGTGTTGGACGAGCCGTCAATCGGTTTGCACCCATCTAATATTGTCGGACTTACAGGTGTTATGCACGATCTTGTATCGGACGGCAATTCGGTTATTTTGGTAGACCATGACACGCAGATTTTGAAAGAGGCAGACTGGATTGTGGAAATGGGACCGGAAGCGGGGGCAAATGGCGGTCATGTGATTGCACAAGGTACAATCGCAGATGTGGAAGCAAACCCCGCTTCTCAAATAGGACCTTTTATATCCGGTAAAGCCGAAACAAAACTAAGGTCATGTGCCACAAAGGAAGAATTGTTCGCAAACGGAAATATTCATTTGTCCACATCTCAAATACATACGGTCAAGCCGTTGGAAGTTGACATTCCAAAAGGCAGACTTACCGTTGTTACAGGAGTGTCGGGTTCGGGCAAGACGACTTTGGTGTTGGAAAGTTTAATTCCCGCACTTGATGCAAACATAAACGGTCATGCGTTACCGGAGCATATAAGAAATGTTACCGCCGAGGGTATACGACGTATCAAGCTGATTGACGCAACACCTATCGGAATTAATGTTCGTTCTACGGTGGCTACCTATGCAGGTGTTCACGATGAATTGCGAAAACTTTACGCAAAGTCCGAGGACGCAAAAAATAAAGGCTATAAGGCAAGAGATTTTTCGTACAATACAGGCTCATTACGTTGTTCGGGTTGTGACGGTACAGGTGTTGTCAGTCTTGACGTGCAATTTCTTCCGGATGTAAATATTCAATGTCCTGATTGTCATGGCTCACGTTACTCAAGAATTGCTTATGATGTGAAGCTTACAAATAAAGCGGGTGAAAGTGTTTCTCTTCCTGAACTTATGGATATGGATATAAACACAGCTGTTGAATTTTGCAAGGATATGAAAACCGTCGGCCAAAAGCTGAATACGCTAAAACAGTTGGGACTTGGTTATCTGACACTTGGCGAGGAAACACCGAGCCTATCCGGCGGTGAAGCACAACGATTGAAACTGGCGAGTGAGATTGGAAAGATACAGAGTGATTCTGTTTTCGTGTTTGATGAGCCGTCAATCGGTTTGCATCCGTTAGATGTACAGGTATTGCTCAAAGTTTTTCAGGCACTTTTGGATAACGGTGCAACCGTAATTGTCATTGAACACGACCTTGACGTAATTCGCAATGCCGATTATGTTATAGATATGGGACCGGGAGGCGGTGAAAATGGCGGTAAAATCATTGCAAGCGGAACACCGCAGGAAATAAAATTGAATAAAAAAAGTATAACAGGCAGATATTTATAAAATTAAGCACCTATTTTCATAATCGAAAATAGGTGCTTTTTATTATATATTCCATACTACTTCACAAGTGCCGTCCTCACATATGAATATTTTATGTATAAGCACATTGCAAACGGCTTTGCGTTCGTCTGTATTTGCACTTTTCCACTTTTGTGATAGGTTTATAACACTGATTATTTCATTTTCTTCACTTTCAAGATCTTCGATTTTTTCTGTAATCGCCTTACTTTCTTCGGACAACTTTTTGGCTTTTTCGTTCAGAAGTGATTTCATATCCGATTCAAAGTTGTCGTCCAAAAGCATATTAACAATCTTTTCTTGTGACTGTTTAATTTCGCTAAGCTGATTTTTCAGCAGATTAATCTTGTTTGAATTGTCTGTTGAAATCTTTTTGCGAGAGCCTTTCAGTGACTGGAGTTTTTCGGCGATAAGGTTATATACCATATCTTCCAAACTGTCGGCATACAGCGTCACTTTAGGACCGTTACATATGCGATTATGCGACTTGCCTGTACAACTGAAATAACGTGTTTGTGTGCCGTCTTTTTTCTTACCGCCTTTTGTTACGGTCATTGTTCTGCCGCATTGCTTACAAGCAATTTTACCGCCGAGCCAACTTGTAGAGTTGTTGACGGAATTGCCGAGCTTTTTATTTTTCTCAATTTTCTTCTGACATTTTAGCCATAGGTCAGAATTTATAATACCATCATGCGGCATAACCACTATTTTAATATCCGACATATCATCCGCAGTATGCTTTGATTTGCCGTAGGTTTGTATTCCGTGCAAGCCGTCAAATTGATTGATGTCGCTCATGATGTTGGCATTGCGTTTTGAGTAGTATTCGTATATGGCGTTATCAGCCTTTACGTAGATTGGATTTTTTATGATGTTTGACAGTTTTGCGGTGGACCAACTGCCTGTGGTGGCTGAAATGTTGTTGTCAATCAAATTATCCATAAGCCGCCGCAACGTTACATTCGGTATTGAATAATTTTCAAAAATGTATTTTATCTGCTCAATTTCATTCGTAACAGGCTCAAACATTTTTGTTTTGACGTTGTTTATAACAGTATCTTTTAAATTAAAACCGTACGGACGGCGACCGCCCATATACAGTCCCATTTCACTTCTGTAAGCATATGCGTGTTTGACGCGTTCAATAATGCTTTTGCGTTCAAATTCGGCGAATACCATAAGTATTTTCACGATCATTTCACCGTACGGACTTGACGTGTCGAAGGATTCTTGAGAGGAAACAAACTGAACATTATGCTTTTTGAGTGTTTCCAAAATACCCACAAAATCCGAAAGACTTCTGCTGATACGGTCAAGACGGTACACAATAACCTTGCCGATTTTACCGCGTTCAATTTGACGCATCATTTTTTGAAAACCGTCACGGTCAACATTGCCGCCCGAATATCCGTTGTCGATAAATTCAATGGTTTTCTCACTGCGTTCATCAGGCTTGATTACTGATTTGCAGTATTCTATCTGTGTTTCGCATGAAATACTGTTTTCACGTTCTATTGATTTTCTTGCGTATAACGCAATCGCCATCTTTGCTTCCTCCTTTCAGATTTTAATAAAATTATTTCTTATCAAAGATACGATACAATTCTTCTATAATTTCTTGCTTTTGTTGCTCCGCTTGAGAAGTATTCACAAGCGAACGCTGATGTATTTGATATGTATTGTTTCTTATATCCGTGTATTCCGACATTATGATTACCTCCATTTTTAGTTTATTTTATGCGGTGTATGGTTTGTCTAAATACTCCCGCAAATCGGTAGGGGAGAATCGTTAAAGCCAAAACTGTCCTGCGTGATGATAACATCGGTAAAATCACAATTAAGCTCAGAATTGACTATTTTTAATATGTTGTAAAGACTAAAATCAAAAGTAATACTTGTCAGTCCTGACGGTGTTATGTATGCACTGTTTCGCTTGTATGTTCTGTCGCTGTAGTGACAATCGATAATTGTTCCTTTGTTGCCGTTACGAACGATTTCAAGCAAAATCGACCTGTGAATACGATTTTTTAGTCTTGTTTTATATGTATTATTATCGTTTACAAGAATTAAAAATTTATATTTGGTTTTGACTTGTGTTTTTAATTTGATATATTCTTCTGTTGATAAATGGTTTTCGATATCGCAAAATTCAATTCCGAAAAATGTTTTGTCAAGCTCATTTTTGAACACATCAATTAAACTGTCACAAGTACAGTGTGAAGTATGAAATTTGCAGGGAACGGCATGATGTCCGTTCCTTGCAGGTCTGTCGGTGTAAAAACAATCTGAAATGAAAATTTCGTTATTATTAATTTGTAGTTGTATGTATAACCGCCTCCCATGATTATTTTTAAATATGGCATGATATGTCTGCCCTTGTTTTTTGTCTAAATGTAAAATACTTTTTTGCATTGTGTTTTCCTCCTCTATGAAAATAATACATAAATGAAACAAGGGCAGTTACATATCGGCTTCAGCAATTACAAGCCATAAACTTGCTTGTGACCGCCATTCTCAAAAAAACTATACAAATTAGCATACAGCCTTTCGGAATTTCTTGATAATGAATCGCAACGAAGTTCTTCGCAATACTTATTTGGAATATCAGATAGGTATTCGTCAAATTTATCATAGTCCGGCTGTTGTTTCTTAAAAGCTTGAACCATGATATATAGCAATGCTTTTGCACATTGTGAATATGCTTGTTCTTTCTTTGTTTTTACTGTTTTAAATGCACTGAGTGCTTGTTCTGAGCATAATATACAGTTGCTTTTGAGTATTTCTCGGATGGATTTAGCATTGTACCCATCGAAACTGAAAACGACTGCATAATGGTTGATGGTTCTTAATTTCTTGTCGGTGTATGTTGTGATATGACCATGGTTTTTTAGCAGTATCCAAATGTATGGATAAAATGCAGCTACACCTTGACTTATAAGATAAAATAAGTCTTGACAAATCTTAATTATTGCGTTATCATCAAGTAAATAAGCTTGATTTACCAGTTGTATAAAATGATTATTAATTATTTTAAACGACTCGTTATTGTCTAAAATATTAATATTATTTAATACTGTTTTGATGAGCAAAGAATGAAATCTTTCATCCTTTTCACCTAATAGTCCAAGAATTTTTACCTGTTCTGTTGGTGAGATATGGTTAGGATTTAGAAGAAGCGAAATTGCTTCTTCTGATTTATTCTCTCCCGAAAGGTTATCATAAATTTGTGCTATTAGTTGATCATTCTTTGTGTATAGATTTTCGCTTTCAGTACTCATAGTTTGATGTCCTCCTTATCATAAGTCAAATAACGGTTGAGATTATTTCTTGGCAAACATATAACGGATTGCCTAAATTGTCCTTTTCGATATTCGTATGAACGATGGTTGTTCTTTGTTATAAGTAATTTCTCACTTTCTAATTTTTGGTAAAGTTCTTGCCGAGATAAATCAAACGAAATGCCTTCATTTTGGCATGCAAGTTTGATTTTAGCAAAAACATTAACGCTTTCAAGCCAAATGTAATTATCGTCATATAAAATATCTGTTTTTGGTGTGTCATTGGTGATTTTTGATGTATTTATTTTATGTAGCTTGTTTTCGACACGTAATGAGTCAAGTATCTTGAAAAATATGAAGATACTGTCGTTTTCAAGATAACGCTTGCTTTGCTCGGCGATGTAGTGACGAATGTTTGATGGAAAATCACTGATGTTGGTGAAAAATATATTTTTTGCAGTGCAATATTCGCAAAACATATCGTAAATTGCCAAAAACCAACAACACATTGATGTATAACGCGGGTGCCATTTCGGAGCTGCGTGATGGGAAATGCTATCTCGATGATCCAAGAATTTTTGCCTCAATTTAATACAAAAGTCAATATCTAATGTGTATTGAATAAAATCAGCCAATGCACCTCTGAACTCAGCTTGTGAGGCCTGTAACTCCGTTAATGCCTGCAAATTGACTGCCTCTTGGAAGTCGATAATGAACATACGCGGGATCGACGAAAATCGCACTTTTGGAATCTGTTCACCGGTGACAACCGTGATTGTATCAGACGATTCGGATACGATTTTTTTACCGCTCATTTTCTTAGCAACTGATGATTTGTCACCGTTAAGGCGTATAATTTTTTCAAGCGTGGCAGTTATTTCTCTGTCAGTATTTGTATAAAAATCATCAACAATTGTGATCATATCACGCGACTGTTTTAAGGTTGCTACAATACTGGCAACTGTGTCTTCAAAAGAACAAACACTAAAATTTTCATTATTATATGGATTGAGTGTAGCTTGAACCGTAGAAGTTTTATAGCTACCTGTGCGACCTATAACAGCCAAAATAAATGACGGTCGATCAGTGCCTAAGTTACCCAATCGTGATATACAAGTGCTTAAAAGCAGGGTAAACAAAAAGATGAGACCCTCTGTCTGACTTTTGAAGCATGGAAGATACTTTTCAAAAAAGAAGTTTGCACTCGCATGTTCGATTGTACAAGGACTTCTAAAAAATACATTTTTAATAGTGTTTGTTGAAGTTGGCGAGATGATGTTATCACCAAAAATGTATTTGTTATCAAATTCACCAACAAAACCGTAAACACATTCCTCGTCAATATTCTCCGATAGCTTATGGTAAATTTTCTTGCAAATGTCCCATTCATCTTCTGATAGGCGACTTACACCTTTTGTACCAAACTTGTAAACAAGATTAGGATTTTCAATTTCGGCCGGCTGAATTGAAATTTTTTTAAATATTCTCTTTCTTGTCATCAGCTTTACATCAATTTCAAATGTATCATTTGCATTAAGGTTGACGGTTCTGTGTTGTTTCAATGGTATTATCACAGCTGAAGGAACGGTCAAATTAGTTTCTTCTTCAATTTTGTCTATAATATCCTGGATGTTGTAAGTTTGTGAATAATTGGATGAGTCCATTATATTTCCTCCTATATAAGTTGATTTTTATTTGTTTTTCTCGTTCGGCGCATGATTACGCTATTTTTGCCTGCGAAATGAGGCCTAAAAGATTTCGCAAGCACTTCGCAAGTTACTGCTTTTTAGATTAATCTTTCAAGCGATCAGCTGATATATATAATAATATACTTAAATAATCTGTAAATAAATAATAAAATACGCAATATAAAAATGTTTTAGAAAAAAATATTGCATAATCTGTGCCAAAATGATATAATTTTATAAAATAAGTTTGGAATGAATGAGGATATTGTAATTTGAAAAATTAATTGGCAAAAAAGGTGGATTGTGATGTGGAAGAAATTTTGTGAGCAGGATACGAATGAAGAAAACAAACTGCGTATGAAATATGAACGTAGATTTCGTTATCTACTGAGATGGAATATAACGAATGAAGAAGGATTGTTTAAAAAAGAGTTGTTTGACAAACAACACGCAATAAGTTTAACCCGATTGGGAAAATATTTATTTGGCTATATGTGTGCAACTTCGAATATACCATATAAATATATTGGAGATTATTTATATGCGATAGAAAAAGAAAAGCCAATATCAAAATGGAGAACTAAGGGGGAAACTTTGTTTAATTATTTGGTGGAAAATGTTGTTGAATTTAAGTTGGATAAAGAACCTAGAACAGATATATCTGAAGAGTCGATTAAAGAAAATAATTCGTTTATAGTATTTATAACTAAATTTGAAGCGATTGATGGCGTGTGGGATAAGATGCTAAATGAAAACGATGAAGATAATTTCACTGAAACATTGAACGACACAGAATATAATCCCATAAATGATATGAAACAATACTTTGAAGGGATAATAGAAGGCATAGATGATAATTATTTAGGTAAGTATTATCGTAAGGAACATATAAAGGGCGGATATATAAAGAAATATAAATTTAAAGACAGATATACAATATTTTCAATAATACTTCTATATTTTCTAAACATTATATTTTGTTTTTACATTGGTGAACAAGGATGGTTATTTGGAAGATTTACAAAAAAAGAAGACAGCGTTCGAATTGAAGATTTAAAAGACATTATGTTCATAATAAATAAAGACATGTATGGAGCATGGGGTACAGGTGAAGAAAATATGAATAATAAAAAAAATATACATGTTGAAAATCCACAAAAAGATATAGAACAACAGATGCGTAAATATATTATTAAAAATTTTTTTCAACCAAATAAAAAATGCAATATTTCATTCAACAGACTTCCGTATATGAAATTCTTAATAATAAATAATAAATTTTCTGATTTTGTTGATGAACTAATCAAGGATATTGCTGTTTGGGTATATGAGAAAAATCATTGCGAAACGAAATACATAAACTGTGCGAAGATTATTATTGATGATATGAAAAATGCTTTTAGTAAAATCGTTCGAAACGTTTACTATGGGGAAAATTATAACTATAAAAATGAAGAAAACCTTATAGATCCCGAATTCTTTTGGGAAGAAGAGTCTGAAAAGATCATGCTTGATATATTATCTATATTCAGTATATTAACGAAAGAAGCAAATAATTACGGTATAAAATGCAAAGTACCGAAAACGGAGCGTACAGCAATAACCAAAGTTGATGGTGGCAAAGGGGAACTAATAAGCGGATTACGATTGTTTGTTGATAATATGTTGACCGATAAATGTTCTCAGTTCAGTAACAATGAGGGCTATAACAACATGATCAATAGTATTGGCGGATATGAATTTGAAAGATTATTTCAACCTATCAACTTTATATTGGATTCGATGATAAGTATTAAAATGGATGAAGATAAGAATTTGAAAAATAGGATTAAAAATATACGCCACTATAATAATGTGAATGACAAATATAAGTATATAGTTAATGTAACAAATTACAGTACATACCCTTTATTTTTGGGGACGTATTTGAAACGTATGTATCTTGAAACTGAGATAAACGTTGATAAATGGGTATTTTATTATATAAAGAATTATCGAGAGTGTTTTTGTGACATTTATAATTCTTATGAAGATGAAGAAGATGAAGAAGATGAAGAAGATGAACAAACATTGGAATTTTCTTGTGAATATGATAAAAAATACGTGGACCAGACGGTGGAATTCCTTTTAAAAGATAAAGAAACAGAAGATGAACAAACATCGGAATTTTCCTATAAAGATGAAGAAGATGAACAGACACAGGAATTTTCTTATAAAGATGAAGAAACAGAAGAGGAACAAGCACAAGAATTAGATGCATTTGCTGATGAAATAAAAGATATATTTCATCAAAATAGTTACGGCATGATGAATATAGAGAATAATTATATGGAAGCTATGTTATCCGAAACGTTTAGATATAAAGATATAGATAAAAATATTAGATTATCCGTGAGAGTGAAGGATGCATTTATAAAATACAATAGAGATAAGTGGTTAGAGAAGTTCAATGATGTAAATACTGAGTGGATAAATGAGTGTATTTGCTTGGGTGAATTTTTCGAAAATATAATGAAAGAAATGTTTGAATATTTGGAACAGATTTGCGAAAAAGAAGATATTATTGCTTGGAGCAGAAATGTTGTTGAGGAATGTAAAAAAGAAGATGATATAAATAAGTTTTCCGAACATCTGTATGGTATTTGGAATAGCGTCTATAATTATGCCATAGACAATAAAATTGCAATAACTAAAGTGCGTAATGAATATTTTGAAAAATATTTCTCTTCGTTGAAAAATGAAAGAAGACAAGAGGAATTGCTATAAGATTTAGTGAAATAGTTTTTGCACAAATATCATTGGAATGTGGCAAGATATGTGATATAATAAAATATATAATTGAAATCATCAGTTAAATTGTTCAGAATACGGAGGGGTGAAAATGGCACTTGAAAATAGATTAGGTATAACAGATTCTGCTGAACTTGCACGGACAGAAGAAAAAATAAGCAAGCAAAAGGCACTGAAACTGTTTGAAACAGGTATTCTTGATACATTGACACCCGGTACGTCTGAAACGCTTTGTGCTATTCATAAATATTTATTTGAAGATATTTACGACTTTGCGGGAAAAATCAGAGAAGTAAATATTGCAAAGGGGAATTTTCGCTTTGCTCCGTTGATGTATTTGTGTTCGGCACTTGAGAATATTGATAAAATGCCTCAATCCTCATTTGATGAAATTATCGAAAAATATGTTGAAATGAACATCGCTCATCCGTTTCGTGAGGGCAACGGCAGAGCAACTCGTATTTGGTTGGATTTGATTTTGAAAAAAGAAATCGGAAAGGTTGTTGACTGGAGCAAGGTTGACAAGGAAGATTACCTGCTTGCGATGGAGCGTAGTCCTATTCGTGATATTGAGATTAAATATGTTCTCAAAAATGCGTTGACAAACAAAATAAATGACCGTGAAGTGTATATGAAGGGCATTGACACGAGTTATTATTATGAGGGTTACACAACTTTTAAAACGGAAGATTTAAAGTAGGTGCAGAGTATGGATAAGTTTACAATCCCTAATAGTGGACGAGAGACAGAGAAAGTAAAAAGATATACTATTATGTTTGAAAATATTCCCATTCTGGAATTCAATATAGAAACTGATGAAGTTACGGTGTATGAAAAAGCACATCTTCCGTTTGGATTGCGTGGCAAAGAAAAAATATCTTCTGCATATGTTTTAGATTGGCTTAATAATAGAATAAATAATCTCAACAGAACATATATGAATATGGTTTATATTGCTCGTAAAATTGGCAGAGACAGAGATAAGGTTATTAAGGACAGTTCGGGTATTTCTTTTACCGATAATTTTTGGATAAGGACTCATGATTCTATTGCAGATTTGGACGAACTCAAAAAATTAAGAGATGATAATCTTGCCCTTAATAATGTGGCATTAACAGGTGAAATTACCGAAAATGAAGATATGCTAAAGGGCTTTACATCTTTATTTACTACAAAAGGATACTTTCCTAAAGCCGTATTTGGCGGTTATATTTATAAGTTGAAAAAAGATTCTGTATTAGAATATCCGGCATATCTTATAGGAAAGCAAATTGGTGTAAATGTTGCAGAAGTAGCTTTGGATGGGGAATATGTAAAGATTAAAATTTTTACAGACTACTCAACTTCTCTTGTTCATGCAAGTGAACTGAAAACATATTTTGATACATCAGACGAAATATATAATATCTTGATAAATGATGATAAGTATCGGGACATTATTAATCAGTTGCAGAGAATGTATATATTTAATTATATTATAGCAAACCCTGATTTGCATGATGATAATTATGGACTTCTATACAATAGTGAAACATTTGAATTTAAGTCTGTATCACCGTGTTACGATCACAATGTTGCTTTTCAAGAGGGATTGTTAGGATTGTCAAGAACAACAATGGGTAATTCTGCATCTATTCCGTTAGATGACCTTTGCGAACATTTTATAGTCAATTACAAGGATATTGCTCAAAAACTTAAATCAATAGATTTAGACGAGGTTAAAGCATATCTTTCCGAAAGACAGTTCAATGAGCTTAACGAACGAATTACGAATGTAATTAGCTGGAGTGAATGACGAAATATTCTAAATTAAAAAGAATATGTTATGTAAAACAAAAGTATAGTCATGGACTGGTTTTAAAGGTAATCCAAGACTATACTTTTTACTCTCACACTTTTTTAGCATCAGCAAATTTGTAAATTAATTCCGGTAAATTGAACGGCTCAGGTAATGAACTTCTGCAAGGCAGAGGCTTTACCGATATACCGAGCTTGTGAAATTTCTTTAGTAATTTGAGAGTGTGAGAAAAAGTCTGTAAAAAATAATCCTTCTATGATAGAATATAAATAAATCATAGGAGGAATTTTTTTA